>NZ_JBFAIN010000019.1:0-146011 GCF_040654735.1 Saccharopolyspora sp. NPDC050642
GGCGGGCGACCCGGTCGCGGCGCGCAGCAAGGTCGCGGTCGTACCGCAGCGGGTGCACGGCACCAGTGCGTTTCGGGCGGGATCAGGGCGCCCAGTCGACGACCGGCCTCATCGACCGCGTGAAGCTCGACCGCGGCATCAGCCGCATCGCGGCGTTGCGTGCCGCGACCGGCACGGGTGCCGACCAGTGGGCGAGCTCCCCGATCCGCCGTGACCGGCGGACGATCATCTGCGTCCGCGGCCTGCGCAGCCGGTCGTAGTCGGCCAGCCCGGCCGGCCTGGAGCCGGCCACGGCCGAGGCGAGCACCACCGCGTCCTCCAGCGCCTGGCACGCGCCTTGCCCCAGGTTCGGGGTCATGGCATGCGCGGCGTCGCCGAGCAGCGCGACTTTCCCGGCGACATAGGTGTCCAGGTCGGGCAGCTCGTAGGTGTCGTGGTGCAGCACGTCGGCTTCCTGCGCCGCGCCGAGCAGCGCCGGGATCGGGTCGTGCCAGTCGCGGAAGCGCTCGCGCAGTTCGGTCAGTCCGCCGCCGCGGGATTGCGGGGCGTTGACCATGGCGTAGCAGTAGGTGCGCCCGTCGGGCAGCGGTGAGTAGCCGAAGCGTTCGCCCCTGCCCCAGGTTTCGGCGGCCTCCCCGACCGGGCGGGTGGCCACGATCATCCGCCAGGTGCTGTAACCGGCGTAGCGGGGCGCGCGCGATCGCCGCCGGGGTCCACCATCGGACTTCCACGTGACTCCTTAATGACTCTAAGTTTGTTTAGAGATATTAAGTAAACATAGATGATCTAGGGTGTCAATGACGGGAACGAGGAGGTCGACGCATGCCACCGCAGACCACGAGCCGACGGGACCGGCTCCGGCAGGCCACCCTGGACGAGATCCACGAGGCGGTGCGCACGCTGTTGACGACGAAGGGCTCGGCCGCGGTGACGATCAACGCGGTCGCCCGCGAGGTGGGGATGACCGGCCCCGCCCTCTACCACTACTTCGCCGGTCATGACGAGCTGGTGGGCGCGACGGCGGCGGGTTTCTGCCGTGAACTGACCGAGGCGATGCTCGTCGCCCGCGACGCCCATCCCGCCGGCGCGCACGCCCGGCGGTTGCTGGCTGCCTGCCGAGCCATGCGGGACTGGGCGGTGGCCCACCCCGCCGAGTTCGGCTGGATCTTCGCCAGCCCCCTGGCGCCGCCCAACCGGCGGCCGGACTCCGCGCGCCACGTCGCGGGGCAACGCTTCGAGCAGGTCTTCCTGGATCAGGTAGCCGAGTTGTGGCAGGAACGGCCGTTCCTGGTGCCCGAGGTTTCCGGCCTTGATCCATCCCTGCGCGAGCAGCTGGCCGTGTATTCGGAGTCGCTGGCGGGACGCCTGCCGCCGGAGGCCGCGCACGTGTTCCTGTCGTGGTGGATCCGGCTCTACGGCCTGCTGTGCATGGAGGTCCTGAACCAGCTGGACTTCGCCTTCTCCGACCTGCGCCCGGTCTTCGAGGACTGCCTGCGCGAGATGTGCGGCGGGCTCGGCCTGGACTACGAGCCCGCCGGCTGAGACCGGAGGTCAGTCGCGGGGCCGCAGGCCCGCGAGGGCGATGTCGACGAAGCGGCGCCAGTCGCCGATGGCCGCGCGGCTGACCGTCGCCAGCGCGCCGACGATCATGTACAGGTCGGCCACGGTCGCCTCGGCGGCCAGGGTGCCGTCGGCTTTGCCGCGTTCGACCAGGGTTTCCCCGAAGGCCAGCAGCCGGGTGCTCACCTCGCCCTGCGGTGCCGTGGAGCCCAGGACGGACTCGATGGCACCGGAGAGGCCGCGTTCGTTCTCGTGGACTTCGCCGATGCGGTGCAGGAAGGCGGTGAGGGCCTGCCGGGTGTCGGGGTCGGGCAAGCACTGCGCCTCGCCGAAGGCGAGGATCGCGGCGAAGCGCTCCTCCGCGACCGCTTCGACCAGCGCCTGCCGGGTGGGGAAATGCCGGTAGACGGTGCCGACGCCGACGCCGGCCGCGCGGGCGACCTCGGCCATCTGGACCTGTTCGCCGCGTTCGGCGAGCAGGTCGCGGGCGACGGTCAGCACCTGGGCGCGGTTGCGTTCGGCATCGGCGCGCGGCTTCCCGGCAGGCGACATTGACACTCCAACGATCTCGCGTAGCCTCGAAAAAAAACGGAATCGGATTCCGAATCCGCTTAATGGGAGGTTACTCCATGTCCCACGACCGCTTCATCTTCCTGAACCCCGGCGAGTCCCGTCCGGCACGGGTGCCGCTGCCGCCGTGGACGACGGTCAAGGCCGGCGTCGCCGACACCGGTGGGCGGCTGTCGCTGCTGGAGAACAACGGCGACGGCAGCATTCCCGCGCACGTGCACGACACGTTCGACGAGTTCGTCTACGTCCTCGGCGGCGAGCTGGGCATCGACTTCGGCGGCCGCACCCACCGGCTGACCGCCGGGATGTGCGCCCTGCTCCCCCGCGGCGTCACCCACGCCATGCGCAACCTCTCCGAGGCGCCGGTCCACGCGCTGCAGCTGTCGGCCCCCGGCGGCTGGGAGCGCTACCTCGAGGACGTGAGTGAGGCCGGGCAGACCCTGATGCGGGAGGACGGCAGCCGGGACTGGGCGAAGATCAACGAGATCGGCGCGCGGTACGGCATGCGCTACCGCCTCGGCGACGCGGGCGGCGACGGCGGGGATGCGAGCCGGTTCTTCGTCCTGGAGGCGGGGCAGGCGCGGCCGGGGCGCCTGCGGGTTCCGCCCGCCTTCGCCGTCAAGGCGCGCAGCGGTGATACCGGCGGGGCGTTCTCGCTGCTGGAGGTCGTCGTCGCCCAGGAGATCCCCCGGCACGTCCACCACGAGGCGGACGAGTGCATCTACGTGCTCGACGGGGCCCTCGCCGTGGAGTTCGACGGGCGGGTCCACGCCGCGACCCGGGGACAGTTCGTGCTCCTGCCGCACGGTGTTCCGCACGCCCTGCGGCCGGGGTCCACGCCGCCGCCGCGCGTGCTGCAGATCTCCGCCCCGGGCGGGTGGGAATGCTTCGTCGAGGACCTGATCGAGGCCCGCACCCAGGTGAGCTCCGGTGGCCGGCTGGATCCCGCCGCGCTCAACGCCATCGCCGCGAAGTACCGGATCACCTACGAGGAATGAACCCCATTCGTCCGATGTGGACCGCCGGGTGGCGGGCGGGCCCGCCCCGGGCTGCTGCTAGTGTTGCCGCATCGTGCGAGACCGAGGAGGTGAGACCCATTACCGCTGTTGCAGGCCGGGTGCTCTCCTTCCGTCGCCGTGACCGGCGTCGCTGAGAGCGCTCGTGGTCACCGAAAGGCACTTCTCATTCCTGTGTTGTCATCATCTTTTTCCGCTGTTGTGAGCAGCCTGCGCGCTGCTGGTTGTGTGTTCGCCGAGGACGAGGCGCGGCTGCTGCTGTCGGCGGCCGCCGACCCGGCCGAGCTTTCCGGCATGGTGCAGCGCCGGGTCGATGGCCTGCCGCTGGAGCAGGTGCTGGGCTGGGCGGAGTTCTGCGGTCTGCGCATCGCCGTGGATCCCGGGGTGTTCGTTCCCCGTCGCCGCACCGAGTTCCTCGTCGAGCAGGCCGCAGCGCTGGCCCGGCCGCACTCGGTCGTGGTCGACCTGTGCTGCGGGTCGGGTGCGGTCGGCGCCGCGCTTGCCGCGCGGCTTCCGGTGGAGTTGTTCGCCGCGGACGTGGATCCCGCGGCGGTGCGCTGCGCGCGCCGCAACATCACTGGTGAGGTCTTCGAAGGCGACCTCTACCGGGCGCTTCCGGTGGCGTTGCGGGGCCGCGTCGAGGTCCTGGTGGTCAATGCCCCCTACGTGCCCTCCGACGAGGTCGATCTGATGCCCCCGGAGGCGCGGCTGCACGAGCCGCAGGTGGCGCTGGACGGCGGCGCCGATGGCCTGGACGTCCAACGCCGGGTGGCGGCCGCGGCGCCGCAGTGGCTCGCGCCGGGCGGGCACCTGCTGATCGAGACCAGCCGCCGCCAGGCACCGCACACCGCGGAGCTCTTCGCCGATGCCGGGCTGGTCCCGCGGGTGGCCGGTTGCGAAGAGCTGGACGCCACGGTCGTGGTGGGCGCCAACCCCGCGGCGCCGTAGCGTTTTCCGGCTACCGGCCGGGCAGCTCCAGGGCAGTGTTCTCGAATCGGCGCAGGGACGTGTTCGTCAGCGCGAGCACGACGATGCCGACGACGCAGAGCGCTCCGCCGGAGAAGGCCGCGAACGCCGCCGATGTCGCGTCGGCGACCAGGCCGCCCCGGAAGTTGCCCAGGTCGGGGCCGGAGACGCCGACGATGTGGTCCACGGCGCTGACCCGGCCGCGGTGCGAGTCCGGCGTCGCCAGCTGCACGATCGCCCCGCGCGTGATCACCGAGGTGGTGTCGGCCGCGCCGGCCGCGGCGAGGCAGGTCAGCGCCAGCCACAGCGGCTGTGCCAGGCCGAATCCGGCCAGTGCCAGGCCCCATGCTCCGGCCGCGGCCAGCATGACCGCGCCCGGCCGGCGGGCGCGGGTCACCATGCCGGAGGCGGCGCCCGCCGCGAGTCCGCCGACGGCGACCGCGGAGAAGAACAGCCCCAGGGTTTCCGGGTGCCCGCCGAAGCGCTCTGCGTTGATCAGCGGGAACAGCGCCATCGGCATGGCCGTCACGGTCGCGAGGACGTCGCTGAGCAGCGCGCCGTGCAGCAGGGGTTTGCCGGTGATGAATCGCCAGCCTTCCCAGATCGCTCGGGCCCCGGGGCGAACGGTCTCCCCCTGCGGTCGCATGGCGGGTAGCCGCAGCACGCCGTAGAGCGCGGCGGCGAACGTCAGCGCGTCGAGCAGGTAGCAGGCGTCCACGCCCCACCGGGCCACCACCACGCCCGCGATGGCGGGGCCGATCAGCATGGCGGCCTGGAAGGCGAGGTTGGTCAAGGCGATGCCCGCGCCGACCTGGTCGGCGGGCAGCAGGCGCACCACGAACGTCTTGCGGGCGGGCGCGCCCAGCCCGCCGCCGGCCGTCTGCAGCGCCGTGAGCGCGAGCAGCCCCCACATCGAGGCGGCGCCGGAGGAGGCGTGCACGGCGAGCAGTCCGGCGGCCAGCAGCTGGATGACGGTCGTGAGCAGCACCAGGCGCCGGCGGTCGACGGCGTCGGCCAGCGCCCCGCCGAGCAGCCCGAAGACGACCATCGCAACGGACTGGACGAGGCCGATCGCGCCCACCGCGAGGGGGCTGCCGGTGAGCTCCCACATCTGGAAGAGCACCGCGACCACCGTCAGCTGCCCGCCCAGTGCGGAGAGGGCGTTTCCCGCCCACAGGCGGCGGAAGGCGGCGCTGGTGCGCAGCGGCCGGGTGTCCAGCAGCCGGTCCGCCAGGCTCACGAGGACTGTTCCGGCGACCGCCGGAGGTGGTGGGTGATCCGGTCGTGGAACGAGCGCCGCGCCAGGGCCTCCTCCAAGTCCCGGACCACTTCGCTGAGCGGGTGCGGCAGTTCGCCTTCCAGCTCGCGGACGGCCTGTTCGGTGGCCCGCCACTCGGCTTCCAGCAGCGGGAGGAGCGCGTGGGCGCGTTTGGTCAGCGTCACCTGGCGGGTGCGCGCGTCGGTGCCCGCGACGCTGCGCACCAGTCCTTCGCGGCGCATGGCGCTCACGGTCTGGCTCATCGCCGAGTGGGTCACGTCCAGGGCGTCGGCGAGTTCGCGGATGGTCATGGCGCCGCGGTGGCCGAGGCGGATCAGGGGCATGACGAACCGCGGGCGGATGCCCGGCAGCTCGCGTTCCGCGTAGAGGTGGGCGATTTCGTCGTCCATCGCGGAAAGCAGCCGGCGCAGGGGCTGCCAGGCACTTTCTTCTTCGGTGGGATCGGAATCTCGTGGCCGGGAGTCTCGTGGCGAGCTCACCCCCGAACTGTAACAGTGCTTATGCAAGTGCTGTTGCTTCTTGTGGGGAGATTGCCGGTGGCCGTCTGCGGTGGTCGTGGCCGGACGGGCCGGGGCTATCGTGGGCCGGTGAGTACCACCGTCGATCTTGATCAGCAGCGCGGTGCACCGCGGGACCGGCGTCGTGCGGAGCTGCGCGAGTTCCTGCGCAGTCGCCGCGAGCGGTTGGCGCCGACCGAGGTGGGGTTGCCCGAGGCGGGGCGGCGGCGGACTCCGGGGTTGCGGCGCGAGGAAGTCGCGGTGCTGGCCGGGGTGGGGGTGTCCTGGTACACGTGGCTGGAGCAGGGCCGCGACATCAAGGTGTCCGACGACGTGCTCGACGCGGTCGCCCGCGCTTTGCTGCTCGACGAGGTCGAGCGCACGCACCTGTACCGGTTGGCCGGGCTCAACCCGCCGCAGCGGCAGGCCGCGCCGTCGGTTCCGGCGTCACCGCAGATGCGGCGACTGCTGGATGCTTGGGCTCCGGGGCCGGGCTACATCCGCGACCGGCATTGGAACTTCACCGCTGTCAACGAGGCGGCGCGGCTGGTGTTCGGGTACGGCGAGACCGATCACAACTGTCTGGTCTCGTACTTCACCAACGCCCGCTATCGCGTGCTGCACCAGCATTGGGAGGAGATCGCCCCGGCGGTTGCGGCGGGATTCCGCGCTGACGCCGCCCGCTATCCCGACGATCCCGAGTTCGACCGCATCGCCGAGGACCTGGCACAGGTCAGCGCGGAGTTCGCCGAGCTGTGGGCGCGCCACGACGCGGCCGAGCACTCCACCGCGGTGAAGGCGGTCGATCACCCCGAGGCCGGGCTGCTGGTCTTCGACGCCACCCTGTTCCCGGTTCCCGAGCACCCCGGCCACCATCTGATCCTGCACAACCCGCGCCCCGGTACCGGCACCACCCAACGGCTGGAGCGACTGCTGCGGTCGCAGCCTGGTGGTGGCACACCCACCACGAACTGACACTGCTTCGCCGCGCGCCGGGCCCGCAGGATCATTGCCATGAGCAGCGACGCGCAGATGAAAGCAGTCACCATCCCCGAGTTCGGTCCCGCCGACGTGCTGCGGTTGGACACCGTTGACGTTCCCGAGCCCGGTCCCGGCCAGGTTTCCATCGACGTGGCCTACGCGGGAGCGAACTTCGCCGAGGTCCTCTACCGGCAGGGCGTGGTGGACGTGCCGCTGCCGTTCGTGCCCGGTATCGAGGTGTCCGGCCGGATCCGCGCGCTCGGTCCCGGCGTAAAGGGTTTCTCAGTCGGCCAGCCCGTCGCCGCGCTCACCATCGTCGACAGCGGCGGCTACGCCGAGGTGGTGACGACCTCCGCCGAACTGGTCGCGGCGCTCGACGGCCACGACCTGGGCCTGGATCTGGCCGCGGCGCTGCCGTCGAACAGCACCACCGCGTTCCTGGTGCTCGACCGGGTCGCCCGCATCGAACCGGGTGAGAGCGTGCTGGTGCACGCCGCTGCCGGTGGTGTCGGCAGTCAGCTCGGCCAGGCAGCGCGTCTACTGGGCGCGGGCCGGGTGGTGGGCACGGTCGGCAGTGCGGCCAAGCTCGAAACCGCCAAGGCGTTCGGCTACGACGAGGTGATCCTGCGAGAGGAACTCGTCGGCGCGGGTGAGTTCGACGTCGTCGTCGACATGGTCGGTGGCCCGATGCGCCGCGCCAGCTTGGACCGGCTCACCCCGATGGGCCGAATGGTGGTGATGGGCAATGCGTCCGGCGCCGAGGACGTCGGAATGTCGGCCAACGAACTGTGGTTCACCAACAAGACCGTCTCCGGGTTCAACCTGGCCGCCTTTGCCGCCGCCTATGCCTCTGACACCGGGACGGCGCTGCGCCGTGCGGTGGAGGCCGCCGCCGGCGGCAAGCTTCGCTCTCAGGTCGAGATTCTGCCGCTGGAGCGTGCCGTCGAGGCGCACCGGCGTATCGAATCGGGCTCTACCACGGGCAAGCTGGTCCTCCAGGCTGGCCGCGTCTAACCACTTTTCGAGGGCCCTGCTGCAGCCCGAGCGGGCCGCCCCTGCCGGGGGGCGGCCCGCTCGGGCTGCGCGTGTTTCAGGAGAGGGCTTCGCGGTGTTTGGCGGCCAGCGTGACGTAGTGCTCGGCGGAGAGCTTGAGGCGGGCCCGTTCTTCTTCGGTGAGTTCGCGGCGGACCTTGCCCGGGGTGCCGGCGACCATCGAGCCCGGCGGGATCTCGGTGCCTTCCAGGACCACGGCGCCGGCCGCGATCAGCGATCCGGCGCCGACGCGGGCGCCGTTGAGCACCACGGCGCCCATGCCGATCAGGCAGTCGTCTTCCACGGTGCAGCCGTGCAGGACCGCTTTGTGGCCGACGGTGACGCCGGTGCCGATCTCGGCCGGGAAGCCGGGGTCGGCGTGCACGACGCAGCCGTCCTGGATGTTGCTGCGGGTGCCGACGCTGATGTTCTCCTGGTCGCCGCGCAGCACGGCGTTGTACCAGACGCTCGCGCCGGCGGCCAGGCGCACGCGGCCGATGAGCGCGGCGCCGGGCGCGACGAACACGTCGGCGTCGAGCTGCGGGGCGATCCCGTCGATGGTCAGCGTGTGCGAGGGGCCTGAACTCACAATTCCTCCTGTTTCTCCCGCTGCCGCCGCAACCACTGCAGCGCCACGTCGGTGTGTCCGTCCACTTTGGTCTCGATGCCGTCGAGGAAGGTGCGGTCGCCGTGCTCGGCGAGTTCGGTGAGCACCCCGTCGGGGTCGCCGGCCTCGATGACCGACAGCAGGCGCCGGTGGCGGGCCACGTCCTCGGCGAGGCTTTCGCGGCCCTGGCGGGCTTTCCTGTTCAGCGCCATGGACAGCATCATCTGCAGCTGCAGCGACCGGTAGGCGTCTTCGAGGCGCTGGTGCCCGGACAGGCCGACGACCGACAGGTGGAACTCGAAGGAGCATTCCATGAAGGCCGGTTCGTCGCCGGTACCCGCGGCGTCGTCCATGCGCTGCAGGGCCTGCCGGCAGCGGCGCAGCCGGGCGGGTTCGGTGACCGGCACGCCCAGGCGCACCGCGAGGCGTTCGAATTCGGCGCGCAGGGTGCAGATCTCGTAGATGTCGTGCAGCGTCAGCGGGGTCACGATCACGCCTTTGCGCGGCACCTGCCGCACGAGGCCTTCGCGTTCGAGCACCCGCAGCGCTTCCCGCAGCGGTGGCCGGCTGATGCCCAGCTCGTGGGTCAGTCGGTTCTCCACGATGCGCTGCCCGCACAACAGGTCGCCGCCGATGATCATGCGGCGCAGCGTCGCGGCGGCCAGCTCCACCAGGCTCGGTGGGCCGACGATGCTCGGGGCCCGGCGAGTCGCGGGGCTGTCTTCAACGGATCCGGTCACGTCCAGCAGTCTTCCCTTCCCGGGCCCGGTTCCGGCGCGCTTTCGCGCCGGTGCCGCGGCGCTGGTCCGCTCGGGGCAACCTCGTGGGGCAAAGCTTGTCAGCTCCGTTCTGCCTGCTGTAGACAAAAGTCAGGTGATGCCGATCACGGTATCCGGTTTTCGCCCGGATTTCTTGGAGCCGCGCATGACTTCTCCCCCAGATTCCCGATCCCAGGCCCCGTTGCACGGGGTGCGCGTGGTGGAGATCGGCGCGTTCATGGCCGCGCCGTTCGCGACGATGCAACTGGCCGACCTCGGTGCCGACGTCATCAAGGTGGAAAACCCCGCCGGCGGTGACCCGGTGCGCCAGACCGGGCCGTTCCTCGACGGCCACAGCTCCCCGTTCGTGCGGCTCAACCGCAACAAGCGGTCGGTGGCGCTGGATCTGAAGACCGACGAAGGGCGGCGGCTGCTGTGGTCGCTGCTGGACACCGCGGACGTGCTGGTGGAGAACCTGCGGCCGGGCGCGCTGTCCGCGCTGGGCTTCGGCTACGACGCCGTGCACGCCCGCAGCCCGCGGCTGGTGTACGTGTCGGCGTCGGGGTGGGGGCAGGACGGGCCGCTGGCCGCGCAGCCCGGGCTGGACATCATGGCGCAGGCCCGCGCGGGGCTGATGAGCATCACGGGCCCGCCCGGCGGGGAGCCGGCCAAGGTCGGGGTGCCGATGTGCGACCTGGTGTGCGGGCTGTATTCCGCGATGGGCGCGATGGCCGCGCTGCGGGCCCGCGAGCACACCGGCGAGGGTCAGCACGTGGACGTGTCGCTGTACGAGGCGGGCGTGTCGTTCGCGGTGTGGGAGGCGGGGAACTACTTCGCGACCGGCGAGGTCGGCCGCGCGCACGGTTCGGCGCACCAGAACAGCGCCCCCTACCAGGCGGTGCGCAGCAAGGACGGGTGGGTGACAGTCGGGGCCACCACGACGAAGACCTGGCCGGCTTTCTGCCACGCCCTCGGGCTCGCCGAACTGCTCGACGACGACCGCTACACCAGCTCCTACGACCGCTACCACCACCGCGACAGCCTCATCGCGGCCATCGAGGTGGCCACGGCGTCGCGCACCACCGCGGAGATCGTCGACGTGCTGGTGGCCGCGGGGGTGCCGTGCGCGCCGATCGCGACCATGGACCGGGTGTTCACCGACGACCACCTCGGGCAGCGCGGTTTCTTCTGGGACGCGCCACATCCGGAGCTCGGCGAGGTGCGGCAGATCGGTTCGCCGATGCGGATGTCGGCGACCCCGGCGCGCCGCGGCTCGGCCGGGCCGGTGCTGGGCGCGCACACCGCGGAGATCCTGGCCGAGGCCGGTGCCGGTGCAAAGGAGCTGGAGCGGTTGCGCGAGTCCGGGGTCATCGCCACCGGCGAGTAAATCCCCTACTTCTTCCCTCTTTTCGCGACGCAGCTCAAGGAGGAGCAGCGATGCGCGTGTTGTTGCGGGGTCGCGGCGTGCTGGCCGCGTTGTGCGCGGCGGTGCTGCTGGGTGGGTGCGCCACCGGCAGCGCCGGGCAGGAAGGTTCCGGTGGGTCGCGGCCGGCGGGGAACGTGACGATGGTGGTGCCCTTCGCCGCCGGTGGCGGCAGCGACATCGCGGGCCGGGCGATGGCCGACGGGCTCGCGGGAGTGGAGCCGGGGCTGCGGGTCAACGTCGACAACCGGGAGGGCGGGCAGGGCGCGGTCGGCTACTCCTACTTCCTGGCCAAGGCGGGTTCGCCGGACTACCTGCTGGCCACCGAGACGTCGTTGCTGTCGCTGCCGTTGAGCGTCGACGTGGCGTTCTCCTACCGCAGCTTCACGCCGATCATGAAGATCGGCGATGACTACACGCTGCTGGTGGCGCTGCCGGGGTCGCCGATCACCAGTTGCGCGGACGCGGTGGCGCAAAGCCGCGGGCGGCGGGTGCTGGCCGGGATTTCCGGTGCGGTGGGCCCGGATGCGGTGGTGTTCTCGCAGATGGAGCGGGTGGCCGGCGCCGATTTCGACACCGTGCCCTACGAGGGCGGCGGGGAGACGCTGGCGGCGGTGCTCGGCGGGCAGGTGGAGCTGGCGTCGCTGAACCCCAGCGAGGTCGTCGGCCAGCTGCGGGCCGGGCAGCTCAAGGCGCTGTGCGTGTTCGCCGACCAGCGCTACACCTATCCGGAGCTGGCGGGGATCCCGACGTCGGTGGAGCAGGGCGTGCCGGTGTCCTTCGCGCAGTTCCGCGGCATGATCGCGCCGGGCGGGCTCAACCCGCAGGCCGCCGAGTACTGGATCGAGGTGGCCCGCCGCTTCGCCGACTCCCCCGCCTACGCCGAGTACGTCGAGTCGGAGTTCCTGCAGCCGCGGGTGGCCTTCGGTGAGGAGTTCACCGCGTACTTGCGGGACAACGAGGGGCTGCTGGCGCAGGTGGTGCGGCGATGAGCGGGCAGCGGTCGCCGCAGGTGGCGGTCTTCGGCGGGCTTGCGCTGGTGGGCGCGGGTTTCGCGGTCAGCGCGGTCGGTTACGGGGTGATGCTGCCGGAGTCGCGGATCGGGCCGGGGTTCCTGCCGCTGGTGGCGGGTGGCCTGCTGGCGGTGTTCTCGGTGCTGCTGCTGGTCGAGCAGCTGCGCCGGCCGGCCCCGGCCGCCCCGGAGGGTGGCACCGATGACTTCGGGCGAACGCCGGCGCAGCGGATGTGGATCCTGCGGCGGGTGTTCGCGCTGTTGCCCGCGGCGCTGCTGGTGGTGCCGCTGGTGGGCATGGTCACCGCGTTCGGGCTGCTGGTGCTGGTGATCTCCACCTGGCTGGAGCGGCGCAGGGTGCTGCCCGCGCTGGCGCTGTCGGCGGTGTCGGCGGCGGCGATGCACGTGATCTTCGCGGTGGTGCTGCGGGTACCGCTGCCCACCGGCTTGTTCGGCTTCTGAGAACCGGAGGCGCAAGTGATCGACAACTTGTTGCTGGGGTTATCGACTGCGTTCACGCCGACGAACCTGTTGTGGTGCTTCGTCGGCGTGGTGCTGGGGACCGTGATCGGGTTGCTGCCCGGGCTGGGTTCCAGCACGGGGGTGGCGATCCTGATCCCGCTGACGCTGACCGTGGAGCCGGTCACCGCGCTGATCATGCTGGCCGGGATCTACTACGGCTCGCAGTACGGCGGCACGATCACCTCGGTCCTTTTGTCCACACCGGGCGAGGCGGCCAGCGTGGTGACCACTTTGGACGGTTATCAGATGGCGCGGCAGGGCCGTGCGGGCGCGGCGCTGGCGATCGCGGCGATCGGGTCGTTCGCCGCGGCGATCCTGTCGCTGGTGCTGCTGGCCGCGCTCGCGCCGCCGTTCGCGCAGTTCGCGTTGCGGTTCGGGCCGCCGGAGAACCTGGCGGTGATGGTGCTGGCGCTGGTGACGATGGTGGTGCTGTCGACCGGTTCGAAGCTGCGGGCCGCGGCGATGGCCTGCGCCGGGGTGCTGCTGGCGTGCGTGGGCATCGACGCGGGCACCGGCGAGGCCCGCTACACCTTCGGCAGCATCGAGCTGCTGTCGGGCATCCCCTACATCGAGGTGGTCATCGGGTTGTTCGCCGTCGGCGAGGTGCTGTACCAGATCCGGGTGGGGGCGGCGACGCCGATCCGGGCGCGGTTCCGGGATCTGGTGATCCGCCGCCGCGACATCCGGGATTCGGCCGGCGCGATCGGCCGGGGCAGCGCGATCGGGTTCCTGCTGGGCACGCTGCCGGGCGCGGGGTCGACGCTGGCGTCGTTCCTGGCCTACGGGCTGGAGAAGCGGGTTTCCCGCAACGCCGCGCAGTTCGGGCACGGCGCGATCCAGGGCGTCGCGGCGCCGGAGAGCGCCAACAACGCCGCCGCGAACGCCAACTTCATCCCGACGCTGACGCTGGGCATCCCGGGTGGTGCGACCACGGCGGTGCTGCTGGGTGCGTTGACGGTTTACGGGGTGCAGCCGGGGCCGCTGCTGTTCGAGGAGCAGCCCGAGCTGGTGTGGGGTCTGCTGGTGTCGTTCTTCATCGGCAACGTGATCCTGCTGGTGCTCAACCTGCCGTTGGCGCCGGTGTTCGCGCAGCTGCTGCGCATCCCCTACGCCTACCTGTACCCGTTGATCCTGTTCACCAGCTTCGTCGGGGCCTACGCCATCGACAACAACGTCTTCAGCGTGTGGCTGGTGCTGATCTTCGGGGTCATCGGCTACGGCATGAAGCGCTTCGAGTTGCCGATGGCGCCGCTGGTGGTCGGGGTGGTCATCGGGGCGTTGTTCGAGAAGGCGCTGGTGCAGTCCTCGGCGCTGCTGGACGGCAATCTGTGGCTGGTGCTGACCAAGCCGATCGCGGTGGTGATCCTGGCGCTGGCGGCGGTGCTGCTGGCCGGCCCGGCGCTCGCCCGCCGCGCCCGGGTGTTCCTCCGGCGCGCCGCGCCGGAGCAGTCCGAAGAGGAGTCGCATGTCTGACGAGTTGCTGGTGGCCCGCGAGGGGTCCGTGCTGCAGGTGACGTTCAACCGGCCGCGGCAGCGCAACGCGATGAGCTGGGAGATGTACGACGGGCTGGTCGCCGCGTGCGAGACGGCCGACGCCGATGACGGCATCCGGGTGCTGGTGCTGCGCGGCGCCGGGGACGAGGCGTTCGTGGCCGGCACCGACATCGCGCAGTTCACCGGGTTCACCTCCGGCGAGGACGGGGTGGCCTACGAGCAGCGGATGGAGGCGGTGCTGGAGCGGTTGGAGACCACCAGGGTGCCCACGGTCGCGGCGATCTCCGGGTTCTGCGTGGGTGCGGGCATCGCGTTGGCGGCGGCGTGCGACATCCGGGTGTCGACGACGACGGGCCGGTTCGGGGTGCCGGTGGCGCGGACGCTGGGCAACTGCCTGTCGATGAACACCTATTCGCTGCTGGTGTTCCACCTGGGGCCGGCGCGAGCGAAGGACATGTTGTTGCGGGCGCGGATGTTCAGCGCCGACGAGGGGCATGCGGCGGGGTTCGTCGCGCAGTTGTGCGAGGTCGGTGAGCTGGCGGAGACCGTGGCGGGTGTGGCCGAGCGGCTGGCGCAGCACGCGCCGTTGACGATGTGGGCGGGCAAGGAAGCGGTGCGCCGGTTGCGGCTGGCGAACCTGCCCGACGGCGACGACCTGGTGCGCACCGTGTTCGGCAGCGACGACTTCCGCAACGGGGTGCGCGCTTTCCTGGACAAGACCCCGCACCGCTGGACCGGCCGCTGAGGGTCGCCGGCGGCGCCCAGGGGTATCCGGGGATTGTCCGAGATCGAGCGAGGAGGTGGATCATGACCACCATCGTGCGGGCCCATGATGTGGCGCGAACCGAGCATGCGCACGCAGCGGAGGTGTTGCGCCCGGAGGTCGAGGCGATGCGGGCGCTGCTGGGCGAGTTGTCGGCCGAGGAGTGGCTGATGACCACCGACTGCCCACGCTGGAGCGTGCGCGACGTCGTCGCCCACGTGCTCGGCAACGCCGAGGCCGCGCTCGCCCCGGATCTCATGGTGCTGCGGGCGCGGGAAGGCGCGCTGCGGTATCCGCGGCTGTACCGGCTGGATGCGATGAACGAGATGGCGGTGGACGCGTGGCGGGACCGGCAGGCCGGTGAGCTGGCGGCCGAGTTCGCGCCGTTGTGGCGGCAGGTGATCCGGGCGCTGCCGGGCATGACCGAGTCGGTGCGCAGCCAGACGTTCGACACCGGGTATCCGGGAGCGCTGCCGGTGGCGATGGGTTATGTGGTGGATGTGGTGCTCGCCCGCGACATGTGGATGCACCGCGTCGACATCTGCCGGGCGACCGGGCGGGCGTTCGCCGCGCACGAGCACGATCGCGGCGTGGTCGAGCAGGTGCTGCGGGATCTCGACGATGCGTGGACCGGGCCGCCGCTGGTGCTGGAGCTCACCGGTGTGGTCTCCGGTGGCTGGCAGATCGGGGCGGATGCGCCCGTGGCGACCGTGCGCGGTGATGCCATGGGTGTGCTGCGCATGTTCTCCGGCCGCGTCGAGCCGCAGACGGACCTGGTCGTGGAGCACGGTGACAGCGCGGTGCTGGGCGCGCTTCGCGACGCGCGGGTGCCGTTCTGAGGCGGGTCAGGTGCCTGCCAGTGGTGCGCCGATCTGGACGTCGAGGTAGGATACGTGGTCGGCACCGTCGACGGGGCCCTGGCTTGCGTCGACGATCACGACGGTCCCGTTCACGATCCCGGCGAAGCCGGTGCCGGAGCGGCGGCAGTCCTCGATGCGGTCGGTGACCGCGCGGCGCACCTCCTCGGAGAGGAACGTGAGTCCGTGCGGGAATTCCTCGCTGAGCGGATGCAGTTGCCGGCCGGCCTCGATCCAGCTGCCGATGCCGAACTGGGCCGAGACGATCTGGTCGCCGCGCAGCGAGACCTGGAAGTAGCCGTTGGACTGGACGCGGTTGCAGGACTGCTGCGGCGGGTAGGCGCAGTCGTATCCGCCGGCCCGCAGGTCGTCAACGGCGGAGCTCATCGTCGTCGCGTAATGCTCGGCGCCGGAGGGCCAGCGCCGAACCGAGGTGTCGCGGGCGGTGACGACCAGCCCGTCCACCGCGGACAGCAGGTAGTCGGCGCGTGCGTCCTGCCACGCCGTCCGCGGCACCTCGGTGGTGTCACGGCGCTGCGCGCGGTCGCGTTCGAAGTCGTCGGTCTCCTGCCGGATGCGGTCACCGGCGCCGGGCCAGATCGCGGACAGCGCCGGTGCCGCGGCGGCCGTGACCAGATCGTCGTCGCCGGGGGCCGTGTCGGGCGGCGGGAACCACGCCCACGCGAGCCGGTCGTCGCGGTCGAGGAGGAACTGCGCCACCTGCGGGGCGACCGCGTCCGTGGCGTCACGGTGGCCGACCCGGCACCACAGGGCGCGCCCGTCCGCGTTGGCCCGGACCTGCGCGCAGAACCAGCCGGCGTCGGTCAACGGGCCGGTGACCGCGGCGGCGGTGCCGCCGGGCGCGATCGGTTCGGCCGTCGAACTCTCCCCCGCCGCGTCGTGTTCGTATACCCCGGCCGGCGGTAACGCGGGCGGCTCGGCCGGCGCGGTGCACCCGGTCAACGCGACCGCGCCCAGCGTGAGGCCCAGCCAGGGCGCGGCGAGCGTGCGTGATCGGCGCATGGGCTCATCCAAGCAGGAGGCCGAGCCCGTCTGGAGGAATGGTCGTGCTGCTGCGAGCAGCGGCTAGAGTGGTCGTCGTGCTTTGACGTGTTCGCGGCCCGCCCCGGACTCCTTCGTCCACGTGTTCACCGATGACGAAGGGTGTTTCGACGATGTCTTCTGCTGTGGTGGTTCCGGCCGCGCTCGCGGCGACCCATCGCGCCAGCTCCCGCGGATCCGGTTGGATCGACAGGCTTCCCGCGCTGGCCGAGCAGCGGCTGGCGGCGTGGCGGCTGCGCCCGGATGGCGCCCCCAGGCACGGCATGGTGGCGCTGGTGCTGCCGGTCGTGCGCGCCGATGGCAGCACCGCGGTGCTGAAGTTGCAGCCGGTCACCGAGGACACCGCCGGGGAGCCGGTGGGGCTTCGGGTGTGGGGCGGGCGGGGCGCGGTGCGGCTGCTGGAGCACGATCCGGATTCGGGCAGCATGCTGCTGGAACGGCTCGCGACCACCTCGTTGTCCAGTGTGGACGATGATGTGGCGGCGGCGCGGATCCTGGCCGGACTGCTGGCGCGGTTGAGCGCCGTGCCCGCGCCGCCCGGCGTGCGGCGGCTGTCGGACATCGCGGCCGCGATGCTCACCGACGTGCCCGGGGCGTGCGCGCGGCTGTCCGATCCGGCGCAACGGCGGCTGCTGGCGCACTGCGCGGGCGTGGTCGAGGAGTTGCGCGGCGAGTCCGGCGACCGGCTGCTGCACTGGGACCTGCACTACGACAACGTGCTTGCGGCGCAACGGGAACCGTGGCTGGCCATCGACCCGCAGCCGCTGGCCGGTGACCCGTGCTTCGAACTGATGCCGGCGTTGCACAACCGGTGGGACGACGTGGTGGCCACCGGCGACGTGGCCGCGGCGGTGCGACGGCGCTTCGAGGCGATGATCGAGGTGCTGGGCCTGGATCGGCAGCGCGCGGCGGGCTGGACGCTGGGGCGGGCGCTGCAGAACTGCCTGTGGGACATCGAGGACGGCGAAACCGAGCTGAACGACGTGCAGGTTGCCGTGGCGGAGGCGCTGATCGACTGGGGACCGTGACCACCCGGGCGGACCGCGTGCCGCCCGGATCGGCCACTGTGGACAGCCAGTGGAGCTGTGTTCACCTGCCGATGACGGCCTGGCTCGTCCCGGGCTCGGACTGGAAGCGCTTGCGCCGGGCGTGGACGTGCTCGCGGGCGCGATGCGCGATCTGCCGCACGTTGGTGCCGGACTTGCCGACCATGGCGGCGATCCCGGGGTGGCTGAAGCCGAAGACCTCGCCGAGCACGAACACCGCGCGTTCCCTCGGCGACAGCGTCTCCAGGCCCAGCAGCATGGCCACCGACACCGATTCGGCCAGGACCGCGTCGTCGCCGGCGTCGGGTTCGGTGCGGATCGGTTCGGGGAGCCACGCGCCGACGTAGTCCTCACGTCGCCGCCGCGCCACGCGCAGCTGGTTGAGCGACTGCCGGGTGACGACCTGCGCGAGGTAGGCGCGCGGGTTCGCCACCGCGCCGGCCGCGCTGCCGAGGATCTCGTAGGCGATGGTGAACAGCAGCGGCCGGTACTCGACGAAGGTCTCCTCGGCGCTCATCGGACCGCAACCCCATCCGCCCCGGCGTATCCCGTGCCGATCACCACGACCCGCAGGCGCCCAGCCATCGCACATCTCCTCACGCTGCGGTGCTGCCAATCCCTGGGACACCGCGCGAGGTCCGGCCGTGACACGAGGTCGCTGTGCGCTGGGCCACACCCGGTTCAGGCCCGCTGCCGGGCGAGTCCGGCCAGCGCGGTGACCGTCTTCCAGTTGCGGGCGGTGACGCCGACCCCGAGCCACTTCTCCAGGTAGGCGGCGGTGAGCCTGCTCCGGCCCGCTCCGGCCGGGTAGTGCAGGTAGACCTCGCGTCCGGCCAGGTGGAGTTCTTCAGGCGCGCCGTCGGGCACGGTCAGTTGCGCGGCCCGGCCGGGGTCGGGTTCGGCGGCCAGGAACGCGACGTGCAGCTTGGCGTGGTCGGGCTGCGCTTCCTGGAACGGTTGATGCGCGGCGATGCCGGTGATCTCGGTGCCGGTGCGCACCAGGACCTGGGTGTCCACGCCGAGTTCGCCGGCCAGCCGCTGCCGCAGGTCCGCCGACAGCACCTCGGGGTCGGTGCGATCGGAGGTGAAGACGACGTTGCCGCTTTGCAGGTACGTCGCGACGTCACCATGCCCGGCCGCGGTGACCAGGTCACGGAGGTCGGCCATGGCGACGCGGCCGCGACCGGCGAGGTTCACGGCGCGCAGCAGTGCGATGTAGGTGTGCACGACGGGAATCGTGCCATCCTCGGGCGGGTCAGGACGGCCTGCTCCTAAGATGATCACCCATGGTCGTCCCTTTCTCAGCCCCGCTTCCGGTCGTCACGATCGGGGACATCGTGTGCACCCAGACAGAGGTCATGACTCCCTCGGGAACGGCACCGGTGGGTGAGGTGGCGTGGACGTTCACCGATATGAGCCGCACGACCCGCACGATCCCGGCGTGGGCGATCGTGCTGTGCGTGCTGTTCATCTTCTTCTGCTTCCTGGGGCTGTTGTTCCTGCTGGCCAAGGAGGAACGCACCGAGGGTTGGGTGCAGGTCGGGGTGCAGGGGCCGCGGCTGCTGCACTTCACGCAGATCCCGGTGAACTCGCCGGTGGTGGTCGCCGACCTCAACGCGCGGGTGAACACGGCGCGGGCGGTGTCGTTCCAGGCCGGGCAGCAGTCCAACTAATCGCGAAATATCTTCACATTTTGTGGTGGGTTGGCTACCGTCGCCGACCATGACCCTCCGGCGCTGGGACCACGCTCGCCGCGCTCACCCTCGGCCTGGCCGCACCCGCCCACGCGTCACCCGCGCCTTCGACCACTTCTGCGCCCTCGACTACGTCGACGACGTCCGAGACGAAGCCGACAAGGCAGGCGCCGGCTGGTGGTACTGGTCCAACAACCCCGGCAGCTGGGGCCCCTACGCCCCCGACGGCGGCTGGGCACCCCTCGCCCGCACCAACGACGGCTGACACCACCGACGCGGCGTCACCCACGCGCCTCGGCAACCGCCTCCGCCGCCGAAGCCCGGCACACGAACCGCTCGCGCAACCGGGTGATCGTCAACAACCGCAGCACAGCACCATGACCAGGAACCACGAACAACCTGGTCCGGCGGTGCTCGGCACGACGCTGCGCGTGCAACAACAACTCGATCGCCGCACTGCTGGCGAACGACACCTCCGAAACATCCAGCACGATGGCCTGCAACGCAGCAGCCGTCAGCCGCTGCCGGATCAACTCCGTGAGCCTGGGCACCGTGGCCAGATCGATCTCACCACCGATGCGCACCACAACAACACCTGGCACGGGCCACTCCACGGCCAGCCGCAACGCGGACGTGCACGTCGAATGCCCGACGACCGGATCGTCGGACGCCCGCGGCGCGACGATCTCATGGCCCACGCCCACCCACGCGGCCGGGGACATCCCGGATCTGGAGACGATCACGCTACCTCCCCTGGTTGCGTATCGACGGTTCGGTTGGCCACGGGACCGGGAACTCGCCGCTGCGCTCAACGCAAGGGGTACGCCGTGGCGGCTGCTCAACCGCACCCCCCACCGTAGGAGCCGCCGCCCGACCCGAACAAGGCTCGCCACGTTCGTGTGACATTCGCTCCCGATCAGGTGGCAGCAAGGCTGCAACGAGCCAAAATACCGACCAGCCGGGCGACACGCGACCCCGCCGCCAACCAACACCCAATCGCACAGAGTCACCACAGAACAAGGCGTTCCTGCACCCGCAAGACGCTACGCTCACGCCCATGCCGGCCAGCCCAGCCCAACGCATCGTCGTCTACGGCGTCACAGGATCCGGCAAATCAACCGCCGCGAGCCGCATCAGCCAAGCCACCGGCCTGCCCTGGCACTCCGTCGACGATCTCACCTGGGCACCCGGCTGGACCCAGATCCCCACCCACGAACAACGCGACAAGATCCACGCCATCTGCACCCAGCAGCAATGGATCCTCGACTCCGCCTACGGCACGTGGCTCGACATCCCCCTCGCCCGCGCCGACCTCATCGTCGCCCTCGACTACCCCCGCTGGCTCTCCCTGAGCCGCCTGCTCCGACGCAGCATCTCCCGCGTCATCAACAAGACCACCGTCTGCAACGGAAACCGCGAAACCATCCGCACCCTCCTCGCACACGACTCCATCCTGCGCTGGCACTTCCGGTCCTTCCGCACCAAACGCGCCCGAATCCGGCAATGGGCCGCCAACCCCCACGGCCCCACCGTCCACCGGTTCCGCCGCCCCAGCGACCTCACCACCTGGATCGCCACGCTGCACCGCTGACCGCGCTCACCCGAACACGCTGTGCCGCCGAACCGGCTGCGAACCCTCCACCTCGGCACGCTCCACCGGCGCCGCATGCCGACCACCCGACACCGGCTCCCACACCGACGTCACCGACAACGACAACTCCCCACCAACGACATCCACCGACACCTGATCACCCGCCGACACCGTCCCCGCCAGCACCATCGACGCCAACCGGTTGTCCAACTCCCGCGCGATCACCCGCCGCAACGGCCGCGCCCCGAACTCCGGCTGATACCCCCGCTCCACCAACCAATCCAGGCCCGCATCACCCACCACCAACCGGATGCCCTTCGCCGCCAACTGCGCGCCCGTGCGCTCCAGCAACAACGACGCGATCCGCCGCAACTGCTCCGCCCCCAACGGCCGGAACACCACCACGTCATCGATCCGGTTGATGAACTCCGGACGGAAGAACGCCCGCAACTCCTCCAACACCACCAACGCCGACTCCCCCGCATCGGCCCCCGCATCCAGCACCCGATCCGCCCCGATGTTCGAGGTCATGATCACCACCACGTTGCGGAAATCCACCAAGCGACCCTGCGAATCGGTCAACCGCCCCGCATCCAACACCTGCAGCAACGTGTTGAACACATCCGGATGCGCCTTCTCCACCTCGTCCAGCAACACCACCGAATACGGCTGCCGCCGCACCCGATCCGTCAACTGCCCGGCCTCGCCATAACCCACGTACCCCGGCGGCGCCCCCACCAGCCGCGACACCGTGTGCTTCTCCTGGAACTCCCCCATGTCCAACCGCAACAACCGCTGCGCATCACCGAACAACGCGTGCGCCAACGCCCGCGCCAACTCCGTCTTGCCCACACCAGTCGGCCCCAGGAACAAGAAACTCCCGATCGGCCGATCCGGATCCGCCAAACCAGCCCGAGCCCGCCGCACCGCCTCGGCCACCGACGCCACCGCCGCATCCTGACCGACCACCCGCGCCCGCAACTGCTGCTCCAACTCCAGCAACCGCTGCACATCCTGCGCACTCACGTCCGCCACCGGAATCCCGGTCCGCGACGCCACCACATCCGCCACGTCATCGGCGACCACCGTCGGCTCGAACACCGCCGACTCCCGCACCTCACCACCGCGCCGCAACCGCACCCGCGAACACGCCTGGTCCAGCAGATCCACCGCCTTGTCCGGCAAGAACCGATCCGCGATGTAGCGCTGCGACAACTCCGCCGCCGCCGACAACGCACCATCATCGATGCGCACCCGGTGATGCCGCTGGTACTTCTCCCGCAACCCCTCCAGCACCACCACCGTCTCCGCCACCGACGGCTCCCCCACCATGATCGGCGCGAACCGGCGCTCCAACGCCGGATCCTTCTCCACGTGCCGCCGGTACTCCTCCACGGTCGTCGCCCCGATCAACCGCACGTCACCGCGCGCCAACGCCGGCTTGAGCATCGTGCCCGCGTCCATCGAACCCTCGCCCGCACCGGCCCCCACGATGCTGTGCACCTCGTCGATGAACACCAGCACGTCCTCCCGATGCGCCCGGATCTCCGCCAGCACATCCCGGAACCGCTGCTCGAACTCACCCCGGTACTTCGCCCCGGCCACCATCCCCGCCAGGTCCAGCGACACCACCCGCATGTCCGCCAACGACCACGGCACCGCGCCCTCGACGATCCGCCGCGCCAGCCCCTCCACGATCGCGGTCTTGCCCACCCCCGGGTCCCCCATGAACACCGGGTTGTTCTTCGACCGCCGCCCCAGCACCTCGATCGCCTGCTCGATCTCGGCATCCCGGCCCACCACCGGATCCAGCTTCCCGGCCCGCGCCAGCTCCGTCAGATCCAGCCCGAACTCGTCCAGCCGCGGCGTCACGCTCAACACCGACCGAGCCGCACCCCGATCACCCAACTCGATCGCCCGCGCCAACGCCCTTCCGGCCACCGAATCCGCATCCGCGGCCAATCCCAGCACCAGGTGCCGTGCCCCCACCACGTCGACACCCTCGCCCAACGCCTGTTGATAAGCCCCCAGCAACGCCCGCCGGGCCGCCGACGACAGCACCGGCCGGCCCACCGCCCCCGAATCCTGCGCCACCACCGCCGACCGCACCGCGGCCGCCAACTCCTCCACCCGCACCCCGGAGGACACCAGCAACTCCGCCGTCGCCGGCACCTGCGTCACCGCCCACAGCAGATGCGCACCGTCCAGCTCCCGGCTGCCCCAGTCCACAGTGGCCCGAACCGCCTTCGACACCACCTCGTGCGCCTGCGCATCCAGCAACGTGCCCAACGCCAGACCGCGCTCCGACGCCGAAGCATCCCCTGGCGTCCCCGAGAACACCTCGCTGAACAGCGAATCAAAGGCGGCAGAGGAATCACCGACACTGCCGCGAACCAAAGGGGCCACCTCCACACGCACACGCAGGCCCCGCCTGCAACCGAACTCCAGCAGCAGACCAGCACGCAGCACCCGCACGGCAGGACCGGCGCCCGACCGCCGACCCACCAACGCGCCCACCAACAGCGCCACGCTGATCCCCACGACCGCGCCACCGAGCCCGCTCCGCGGAGCGCAGTTCGATCATCGCAGTCGTGATGTTGGCACCAACATACTGAGAGGCCCGCAACAGCCGTGCAGCACCACTACGCTCGCCGCGGCGCAGCACCGACGGTGTTCGCCCGCGCGCCCCGCGTCAGCTCGCGCGCTTCTGCGCCTTCTCGATCGCGTCGGCCAACCGGGTCAGCTCCTTGCCGATGTGCGACAGGCGCTCCGACATCACGCTGGCGTGCCCGGACAGCGGGCCGACGTGCCCGGCCGCCCGCAGCCACTCGGTCACCCCGCCGCACCCGACGGCCATGCCCTCGACCGTCAACGAGAACCCGCGCATCACCTGCTCGATCTCCTCGACGCTGTGCGGCACAGCGGGGTCGCGCAGCCGATCGCCCAGCGCGGCGGCGGCCTCGCCCACCTGCCACGCCACCTCGGCCGAATAGCCCGACTCGCCGGAATCGGCACTCCGTCTCGTCCCCGACCGCCGAGGTGGCGTGTGCCTACCCGCCTGCGTCGGCGTGTTGTCGGAATGTCCAGCGGCAGTCATAACGAACCAATCAACCCGAGACGGACACCTAGCTCCACCCCGACGCGCCAGAAGCCCCCCGACCGGTGGCGCAAGTCCACCCGTTTCCCGGTTCTCCGCAGCGCAGGAGTAGGTGCCGCGAGGTTATCGCGTCATGGCCTCGGTTGGTGAAGGTTGGTCCGGAGGATTAATTTTGATCGACACTGAAATCATGAGAAATATCAAACTCAATGCTGTGGCGAGGTGGATTCCCGTACTGGAAAAGCGATTTCTTCCCAGGCGACGGGCTGCGACCATCGGGCGGTGGAGATCGACTACCGATGGCGGGCCGAGGCCTCCGACGACGAACTCGTGTCCCTGACCCTCTCCCACGGCGGCACGGCCGAGCCCGGCTGGTGGGACCGGGTCCGCGCGCACAGCCTGGGCTGGGTGACCGCGCGGCTGCCCGGGGGCGCGCTGATCGGCTTCGTGAACGTCGCCTGGGACGGCGGCGACCACGCCTTCCTGCTCGACACCAAGGTCCGCCCGGACCACCAGCACCGCGGCATCGGAACGGAACTCGCGCGGCGCAGGCCGCCCGGGGCGCGGGCTGCACCTGGTTGCACGTCGACTTCGAGCCGCACCTGCGCAGCTTCTACTTCGACGCCTGCGGCTTCCGCTCCACCGACGCGGGCCTGATCCTCCTGGCGGACCGCTGACGGCCGGCAATCCGGATCAGCCAGGCAGCGGCCCGACCAGCGGATGCCGCAACTGCTTGCACCCATAGGTGCAGTCATGCACCCGCCGCCGGCCCCACAGCTCCGCGAACTCGGGGCTCTTCATCGGAAGCTCCCGATCAGCCGCAGGTAGGCGACGTGCCCGCGCGCCTCGTCTGTCCACTGCGGATAGAGCTCGCGGGTGTGCGGGTCGAGGAACAGCATCCGCGACGGCTCGGCCGGTCCGCCACCCGGTTCGGGCTGCCGAATTCCAGGTGCCCGCCGGCAACGCGTGCCCGAGCCGGTTCCAGGCCAGCACGTCGTTGCGGCGGCCGATCACCAGCGCCGGCACCGCATCCATCGAATCCGGCAGGTGCCTCAGCCGCGGCCGGCCTCGTCCTCGCCATCGTGGCCGCGGGCCGGCACCGCGCAGACGGGCATCCCGCATCCGCGAACCACGCCCCGGCCCACCACTGACCACAATGGACGGACGGTGGCCTCCCGATCAGGCGCGGGCGGTCACCGGGACGCCGAACCACCGGTCGGCTGCGGCCTGGAGCGCGTCCAGTTCGGTGGCATCCGGGCGGGGCGATGCCGATGCCCACGCCACGTAGCAGTCCGGCCGGAGGAGCAGGGCGGTGGCACCGATGTCGGCTCCGGCGAGCCGTCCGCGGACCACGTCCACCTGGTCGGCGCGCCTTGCGAGCGTTCCCGGGGAGCCGTCCTCGGTCAGGTCGATCAGCAGCGGGCGCGCGCTGCGGGTCAGCTCCGCCAGCCGCACCGGCCCGGTTTCGGTGTGCAGCTCGAATTCCGGGGCGCACCGGCCGATGAGCGGATGCGCGCCCGCGGCTCCCATGTCGTAGCGGACGTCGGACCCCGCGGTGAGGTCCGCGATGCGCTGGACGGTGCCGGGGTCGTCGAGCAGCTCGGTGAACAGCTCGCGCAGCGCGGTGACGTCGCTGCCCGGGGCGATCAGCGCGGACTGCGCCTGGGCGTAGGTGATCATGCGCCGGGCCGCCTGGCCGCGTTCCGCCTCGTAGCTGTCCAGCAGCCCGGGCGGGGCGTCGCCGCGGAGCTCGGCGGCGAGCTTCCAGCCGAGGTTGATCGCGTCCTGCAGGCCGAGGTTGAGCCCGGGCCCGCCGCCCGCGGTGTAGACGTGCGCGGCGTCGCCGAGCAGGAACACCCGGCGGTCCCGGAAACGGTCGGCCACGCGGGTGTTGCCGCCGCTGCGGCGTCGCAGCACGTGCGGCCCCGGGCCGGCGGGCAGGCCGAGCGGCACGTCGGCGCCCAGGACCCGGCGGGCGCTCTCCCGCAGCTCGTCGAGGGTCATCGGCGCCTCGGTCTCCGGCTCGTCCCACTCGATGGTGCTGATCAGCGGGTCCTGCCCCGGCAACGGCGCGTACCCGAAGCCGCCGTGCTCGGTGCGGTGCGGCAGGAACGGCAGGATCGCGCCGGCGCCGGGCACGTTCAGCGCCCCGGTCGCGGGGTCCACCCAGTCCGCGGGAACGGTGGCGTTGGCCGTCCGGTTCGTCGTCCGGTCGTAGCTGACGCCGGGGAAGCCGATGCCGGCGCGCTTGCGGATGACGCTGTGAGCGCCGTCCGCGCCGACCAGGTACCGGGTCCGCAGCCGGTACGGCCCGTCCGGGCCGGTGACCTCCACCTCGACCGCGTCGTCGTCCTGCGACAGGCCGGTGACCTCGTGTCCCCAGCGGATGTCGGTGTCGAGCTCGACGGCCCGCTGCGCCAGGACTTCCACGATGCGGCGCTGCGGCACGGCCAGGTTGTAGACGGGGCTGTCCGCCAGCAGGCCCAGGTTCAGGCTCATCCCGGCGAACATGAAGTAGGCGGAGTTCGGCCGCGGGGGCTGCGGGCCGCCGCTGAGCGGCTCGTGCAGTCCTCGGCGGTCGACCATCTTCACGACCTGGCCGACGAGGCCGTTGGCCTTGGGCTCGTCGCTGGGCGCGGTCAGGCGTTCCAGCACGATCGGCCGCAGCCCGGCCAGACCCAGCTCGCAGGCCAGCATGAGCCCGTTCGGGCCGCCGCCGGCGATGACGACATCGGCGATCATCGGGGGTTGTGCTCCTTCGTCGAAGTGGGCGGAATGGGCCGGATCGTCCTCATGGGACCGGGAGTCCGGAGGCGATCCGGGCGAACGCCTCGCGCAGCAGCGGCAGGGCGGAGCTGTGCGGGTCTTCGCGCAGCCAGTGCGCCACGGCCGTGGCGCTGCCGGCGCCGACCACTGCGGCGACCAGTTGCGGGTACAGGTCGTGCGCCACGTCGGTGCCGGTGCGTTCGGCGATGGCCTTCGCCAACTCGTCCTGCGCGATCGCGTTCGCCTTGAGGACTTCGCCCTGCACGGCGGGCTCGGCGAGCATGAGCCGCAGGCCGTCGATCCAGCCCTGGTCGCGGGGCTGCCGGTCGTCCGGCGCCGGCGCGAACTGCGCCTGCACCGCGTTGCCGATGGCCTCCCACAGCGGTTCGGCGGCCGGTCGCGCGCGCAGCTCCTCGGCGATCCGCAGGGCGCGTTCGAGGTGGCTGGCGGCGATGGCCTCGGCCTTGCCGGCGAAGTAGTTCCGGAAGGTGCGCGGCGAGACGTCGGCGGCCGCGGCGATGTCGTCCACCGTGACGTCCTGCCATCCGCGTTCGACGGTCAGGCGGATCGCCGCCCGGCTCAACGCGAGGCGTGTCTGGCGCTTCTTGCGCTCCCGCAACCCGATTCGGGTGTCGTCTTCAGCGGTCATGCGGACCACAGTAGCGAAACTTGCCAATTTTGCAAGATTGCCAACTTGGCAAGTTTTACGACTGGTCGAGCTCCCGCAGGATCTCGAAGATCTCCTCGTCCGTGGTGGCGTTGAAGTCGCGGTACCACTGCCCCACCGCGGCGAAGCCGACCGGCTGCAGCACGCACACCACCACGTCGGCCTCCGCGCGCAGCGCGGTGACTGCGTCCCGCGCCCCCACCGGCACGGCCAGCACCACGCTGCGCGGCGCCGACCCGCGCAGCATCCGCACCGCCGCGCGCGCCGTGGCCCCGGTGGCCAGCCCGTCGTCGACCAGCACGACGTCACGCCCGGCCAGCGGCAGCGGTTCGCCGCGCTGGAACAGCTGCTCCCGGCGCCGCGCCTCGGCCCGCTCCCGCTCGCAGGCAGCCTGCAGGGTCCGCTCGTCGAGGTGGAACGAGCGCACCAGCTGCTGGTCGTAACTCGGCGGGCCGTCGGCGGTCACGGCGCCGACGGCCAGTTCCGGCTGGCTCGGCGCGCCGATCTTGCGGGCCACGCAGACCCGCAGCGGCGCCTTCAGCATCCGAGCCACCTCGGCGGCAACCGGCACCCCTCCCCTGGCCAGCCCGAGGACCACGGGATCGACCAGCTCGAGCCCGGTCATCCGCTGGGCCAGGACCCGCCCGGCGTGCCGGCGATCGGCATAACCGGTGGTGGTTCGATCCGGGAAACCCATGCGAGGCATCGCTCGCCTCCCGTCCGCCGCGCATGCGCACGACAGCACATCGGGGAAACCACTCGCCTCGATGATGCCCGCCCGCCGCCGCCGGGCAAACCTCCTCACGTGCGAAAGCCGGCCACCCTCAGCACCCGGAGCCGGTTCAGCGCGGCCGCCAGCTCGAAGCGCCGCGGCACGGCGAAATCGCCCACGTAGCGCTCGTCGACGGCCAGGACGCCGCGCTCGGCGACGTCCGTGGCGAAGGCGTCGAGCACCTCCGCCACGGTGCGGGTGCCGTCGAGCACTCCCCGCCGCGCGCAGCTGACCAGCGCCAGCCCGATCCCGGTGACCTGCGCGGGGTCGACGACCTGCTCCACGCCGCGAAGCTCCACAGTGGATTCGCCCAGGGTCAGCGCGTCCACTCCCCGGGCGCGGACCTTCGGTCGTTCGGTGGGGATAGAGCGCGGGTCCACCACGCGGTGCCGGACCTGCGGGAACGCCTCGGCCTCCGAGCGGCGGCCGGTGGGCGCGGCGGCCAACTGCCGGGCGCGCTCAGTGACGTCGCGGGCGTGGTAGGCGTCGAGCATCAACACCTGGTCGGCCACGTCCATGTAGTCCCCCGAGCCGCCCATCACCAGCACCGTCGACACCCCGTGCGCGGCGTGCAGCGGCCGGATCAGGTCGACGAACGGCGTCAGCGGCTCGGACTCCTTGGCGACCAGCGCCTGCATCCGCGCGTCGCGGATCATCAGGTTCGTCGCCGCGGTGTCCTCGTCGACCAGCAGCACCTTCGCCCCGGCCTCCACCGCCTCCACGATCGCGGCGGCCTGCGAGGTCGAGCCGGAGGCGTTGTCGGTGGAGAAGTCGGTGGTGTCGGCGCCAGTGGGCAGGTGCCCGACGAACGGGCTGACGTCCACCCGGTGCACCCGCCGCCCGTCCTCGGCGCGCACCTTGACGGTGTCCTCCCGGCACACCACCAGCTCCCGGCCGTCGCCGGGAACGTGGTCGTAGACGCCGAACTCCAGCGCGCGCAGCAGCGTGGACTTGCCGTGGAACCCGCCCCCGACGATCAGGGTGATCCCCTCGGGCACCCCCATGCCGCGCACCCGGCCCCGGTTGGGCAGCTCGACCTCGACGCTCAGCGACTCCGGCGCGGCGAACGGCACCCCGTCGGTCAGCGGCCGCTCGTCGACGCCGCTGCGCCGGGGCAGCATCGCGCCGTCGGCGACGAACGCCACCAGCCCCAGGTCCGGCAGCATCCCGCGCAGCGCATCGGTGTCCTCAATGGAGTCCACGAACTCCCGCAGCCGCCGCTGATCGGCCGTGGCCCAGCGCAGCGCGGCCTCCACCGCATCGGGCAGCTCGTCGCACAGGGCCTGCTCCGCCTGCCTGCCGTCGATGGTCCGCCCGCGTCCCGGCAGGTCGATGCCCAGGCGCAGCACCACCGCTCCCCCGGCGATCTGGCAGGCGCTGCGGTCCAGCACCTCCTGCCGGCCGGCGTCGACCCGCAACCGGCTGTCGCGGAGCCTGCGGTACACCGCCCGCACCAGGTACCCGGCCAGCGCCCGCGCGCGCACCGGTGTCGACCACAGCTGTTCGGGGAAGCCCGCGACCGCCGGGTCGACCCGGACCTCGCAGCGGCTGGCCGGGGCGAACGGGTCCGGCTGCACGCGCTGGACCTCCAGGGTGAATCCGCCGAAGGACCAGCGGCCGCCCAATGACTTGTAGCGGCCGTAGCTCGCGCCGTGCATGGCGCGCAGTTCCTGCCGCAGCGCTTGCTCGTCGCCGCGATCACCGCGGGGCCGTTCGTCGCGCCGGCGATCACCCGGCCGCCGGTCCCTGTACCGCCCTGCTCCGGGACCGCCCGTTCGCTGTGCCATGCCCGAGACCTACCGGACGCGAGGCCGATTCTCCAATCGGGAGACGTGGATCACGTCGATTACCACCACAGTGGACAGCGCGTGTCCACATGGGGCAAAACCGGCGAAACGCCGCGGTGGAACTCAGCGGGTCCGCAATGTGCGGGTTATTCTCCGATCGCGCAAGATCCGCACCCCCACCCCGGTCCGAGACCTCGGACACCCGGTCCCGCTAGACGACGATGCCCCTGCTGGTGAGGAGGCGAGTGCATGCTCCGCAGATTCCGCGGCCCGATCGGCAGCCGCCAACGGCGACGCCCGGCCCGCGACGTTTCCCGCCGTCCACGTAGGACCGCAGCGCTGCTCGCGGCGATGATCGCGACGGCTGCGTTGGCCGGTGGCACGGCCAACGCCGAGCAGTCGCGCACCGCGCCGCGGCTGAGCCCCGACGATCCCAACGGCGCCTGGGCGGGCTACAGCTTGCCGGGCGGCAAGGACGCCCAAGCGCGGTCCCTCCCCCTCCCGGCCGGTGCGGTGTCCGGAATGGACGTCAGCGGCCACCAGGGCGACGTCGACTGGCCCCGGGCCTGGGCCGACGGCGCCCGGTTCGCGTACGTCAAGGCCACCGAGGGCACCGGTTTCCGCAACGCCCGCTTCGCCCAGCAGTACGACGGTTCCCACGACGTCGGCATGACCCGCGGTTCCTACCACTTCGGACTGCCGGACCGCTCCACCGGCCGCGACCAGGCCAACTTCTTCGTCGACAACGGCGGTGGCTGGCGCCACGACGGTCGCACCCTGCCGGGGGCGCTGGACATCGAGTACAACCCGTACGGCGAGGCCTGCTACGGCCTGGACCCGGCGGCGATGTCGCGGTGGATCGCCGACTTCAGCAACACCTACCACGCCCGGACCGGGCGCTTCCCGGTCATCTACACCACGACCGACTGGTGGAACCGCTGCACCGCGTCCAATCCGGACTTCGCCCCGAACAACCCGCTGTGGATCGCCCGCTACGGCCCCGACCTCGGCGCGCTGCCGGCCGGCTGGGGCTACCAGACCATCTGGCAGCACAACGACAAGGGCGCCTTCCCCGGCGGGCAGGACACCTTCAACGGCAACAGCAAGCAGCTCAAGCGATTCATCTCCTGACCGTCCCTCCCAACGGCGATGCGGGCCGCCCCGGAACTTCCGGGGCGGCCCGCATCGTTGGTCGCGCGGTCTACTTGTTCAGCAGGTCCGGCGGGATGGGCTGGTCGTTGGCGATCGCGTCGAACATGCGACTGGCGGCCTTGGAGTCCCAGACGATGACCGAGCCGCCGTTGGAGTCCTTGCCGAAGCGCCCGAACGGCGCGCTGGTGGTCACGCCCTCGCCGCCGCTGATGTCGCCCATCGCCAGGCCCAGCGACGCCAGGTGCCACAGGTGGTCGCTGTCGTTGACCACGAACGTCTTGCTCGCGCTGGAGGCCAGCGGGAACAGCCGGAACGGGTTGATCAGCGTCGTCGGGCTGGTCGCCTTGTTGACCAGGGCGCCCAGCAGCTTGCGCTGGTTCTCCGCACGCTCCAGGTCACCGCCCTTGAGCGAGTAGCGCGCCCGGACGAAGGCCAGCGCCTGCGGGCCGTCCAGCTCCTGGCAGCCGGCCGGCAGGTGCGCGTTCGCCATTTCGTCGTCCATCGGCTTGTCCAGGCAGATATCGACCCCGCCGACGGCGTTGACCAGGTCGGAGAACCCGCCGAAGCCGATCTCCGCGTAGTGGTCGATGTGCACCCCGGTGGCCTTCTCGACGGTCTCCGCCAGCAGTTGCGGGCCGCCGAAGGAGAACGCCGCGTTGAGCTTGGTCTTGCCGTGGCCCGGGATCTCCACGTACGAGTCGCGAGGCAGGCTGATCAGCGCCGGCTGGCCACCGCCGCCGGGGATGTGCACCAGCATCACGCTGTCGGTGCGCTGGCCGCCGGCGTCGCCGGCCGACAGCTCTTCGCGCTGCGCGTCGTCGAGGCCTTCGCGGCTGTCGGAGCCGACCAGCAGCCAGTTGGAGCCGGACGAGTCCGGGGCCTGCCCGCTGAACGACAGCGCGTCGGTGCGCTGCAGCATGCTGTCGAAGTAGATCACCAGGCCGCCCAGCAGCAGCACCAGCACGACCAGCGTGATGCCGATGCGCCGACCCCACCGCTTCTGCTTGCGCCTCGGCGGCGGCGGTGGCCGATCGTCGTCCACCGGCCGCCGAGGGCCTTGATGAGGCGGAGGGGGCGGCGGCGGACGCCGTCCGGGTGGCGGCCCGCTCGGGGCGCCCCGGTAGTAGTCGTACCTCTCGCCGCCGCCTTGCGGTCTCCGGCTCCTCGGCGGTTGCCCCGCCGACCAGTCGCTCATGCACACACCCGCGTCGGTTCGATCCGGCGCGCCCCGCACGCGCCGGGTTTGGCGTGAAGCATCGCAGACGACCGTCGGGGAATCACCGACCGCTACCGAACGGTGATCGGAGACCACCCGTTTCGGCTGGTGGCGGGCGTGAGGGCGACCTCACAGCCCGCCACCACGGCCGTGGTGGTCAGCCGTTGACGGCGTCGCGCACCGCTTCCGCCCACAACCCGACGGCGTCGTCGACCTGGTCGGCCGTGACGATCAGCGGCGGGATCATGCGGACCACGTTGCCGTGCGGTCCGCAGGTCAGCAGCAGCAGCCCGCGCTGGGCGGCGGCCTGGTGCGCGCGGGTGGCCGTCTCGGTGTCCGGCGCGCCCTCGGGGGTGCTGAACTCGTTGCCCAGCATCAGGCCCAGCCCGCGCACGTCGCCGATCACCGGGTGTTCGGCGGCGACCTTGCGCAGGCCCTCCTGCAGCCGGGCACCCTGTTCCGCTGCGTTGTCGACGAGCCCCTCGTCCCGCACCACGTCGAGGGTGGCCAGCGCCGCCGCGGCCGCCACCGCGTTGCCGCCGTAGGTGCCGCCCTGCGAGCCGGGCCAGGCCTGGCTCATCAGCGCCTCCGGCGCGGCGATGGCCGACAGCGGGAAGCCGCTGGCCAGACCCTTGGCGGTGATCAGGATGTCGGGGCGGATACCGGCGTGGTCGTGGCCCCAGAACCGGCCGGTGCGCCCGACGCCGGTCTGCACCTCGTCGACGATCAGCAGGATGCCGTGCCGGTCGGCGCGTTCCCGCAGGCCCGCGAGGAACTCCGGCGGCGCGGGGATGTAGCCGCCCTCGCCGAGCACCGGTTCGATGATGATCGCGGCGGTGTCGCGCGGCGAGCTGACGGTGACCAGCAGCTGGTCGAACTCGGCCAGCGCGAAGCGCACCGCGTCGGCCTCGCTGCAGCGGTGCCGGTAGGCCTCGGGGAACGGCGTGAACACGACGCCGGGCATCATCGGGCCGATTCCGGCCCGCACCTTCACCCCGGAGCTGGTGAGCGCGCCGGCGCCCATCGTGCGCCCGTGGAAACCACCCTGGAAGGCGACGATGTTCTGCCGTCCGGTGGCCTGGCGGGCCAGCCGGACCGCGGCCTCCACCGCCTCGCTGCCCGAGTTGACGTAGAACAGCCGGTCCAGACCGGCCGGGAGCACCTCGCCGAGCCGTTCGGTCAGCCGCAGCAGGGGCCGGTGCATGACGGTCGTGTACTGGCCGTGGATGAGGGTACCCACCTGGCGCTGGGCGGCCTCGACCACGCGCGGGTGGCAGTGTCCCGTGCTGGTGACCCCGATCCCGGCGGTGAAGTCCAGGTAGCGGCGATCCTGCTCGTCGTAGAGGTAGACCCCTTCCCCGCGAGCGGCCAGGACCGGCGTGGCCTGCTTCAGCAACGGCGAGAGCTCAGCCATGATCGACTCCAAGGTTCGTGACATGCAAAATGTAGGATTGTTGACAATCTCCGCTGACATGCAACCATCACCGAGCGTCGCTGTCCACCACCCGAGGCAGAAGGGTTCGCCGTTGCCATGACGATCTCAACCGAACAGCACCCCCGAGAGGCCGCCGTCGTCGACGCCGCGCCCAAGCAACTGCTCATCGGCGGCAAATGGCGCGACGCCGAAGGAGACCGCAGCTTCGAGGTCGAAGATCCGTCCACCGGCCGCGCGCTGTGCTCGGTCGCCGACGCCTCCCCGCACGACGGGCTGGCGGCGCTGGCGGCCGCGGCCGACGCCCAGCCGCAGTGGGCCAAGCACCCGCCCCGCGAGCGCGGCGAGATCCTGCGGCGCGCCTTCGAGCTGATCATGCAGCGGCACGAGGACCTCTCGCTGCTGATGACGCTGGAGATGGGCAAGCCGCTGGCCGAGTCGCGGGCCGAGGTCACCTACGCGGCGGAGTTCTTCCGCTGGTTCTCCGAGGAGGCCGTGCGCATCGGCGGCGACTACGCGGTGGCGCCCAACGGCAGCGGCCGGTTCCTGGTGATGCGCCAGCCCGTCGGCCCGGCGCTGCTGATCACCCCGTGGAACTTCCCGATGGCGATGGGCACCCGCAAGATCGGCCCGGCCATCGCCGCGGGCTGCACCTCGGTGATCAAGCCGGCGCACCAGACGCCGCTGTCGATGCTGGCGCTGGCCGAGATCCTCATCGAGGCCGGGCTGCCCGACGGCGTCCTCAACGTGGTCACCTCGCGCAGCGCGGGCAAGCTGATGGAGCCGATGATCCGCGACGGCCGCGCCCGCAAGCTGTCGTTCACCGGGTCCACCGCGGTGGGCCGCAAGCTCATCGAGCAGTCCGCCGACCAGGTGCTCAAGGTGTCGCTGGAACTGGGCGGCAACGCGCCGTTCATCGTGTTCGACGACGCCGACCTGGACGCGGCGGTCGAGGGCGCGATGCTGGCCAAGATGCGCAACATCGGCGAGGCCTGCACCGCGGCCAACCGGTTCTACGTGCACGCCGACGTCGCCGAGGAGTTCTCCCGGCGGCTGGCCGAGCGGATGAGCGGCCTGCGGGTCGGCCGCGGCGTCACCGACGAGATCCAGGTGGGCCCACTGATCGACGACGCCCAGCTGGGCAAGGTCACCGAGCTGGTCGCCGACGCGGTGCGGCTCGGCGCGGACGTCGTCACCGGCGGCGCCGGCCGCGACGGCGAGGGCTACTTCTACCAGCCGACCGTGCTGACGAACGTGCCGCTGGAGGCCCGGATGGGCCGGGAGGAGATCTTCGGGCCGGTCGCGCCGATCACCACCTTCACCGACGAGCAGGCCGTCGTCGCCCAGGCCAACGACACCGAGTACGGCCTGGTCAGCTACCTCTACACCCGCGATCTGCAGCGCGGCCTGCGGGTGTCGGAGGCGCTGGACAGCGGCATGGTGGGCCTCAACCAGGGCATCGTGTCCAACCCGGCGGCGCCCTTCGGCGGCGTGAAGCACTCCGGACTGGGCCGCGAAGGCGGCAAGTTCGGCATCGACGAGTTCCTGGAGACCAAGTACGTGGCCGTCGGCGGCCTCTGACAACAAACAACAGATTCGCGGCACGGCCTGCTTAGCGGTGCAAGCTGAGTCCCGCACCGCAAGCGGCTGCCGCCGCTTGAAGAAGACCTTGTCATCGAATGCACGATGCGGGGCGGGGTTCCCTCCACTGTGGAGGGAACCCCGCCCCGCATCAGGTCCGTCAAGTCGCCATGGAGCCGTTGAGGCGCTCCAGCGCGTCGGTCATGTGCGCCGTCAGCCGCTCCAGCAGCAGCTGCTCGTCGCCCGTCTCGATCGCGTCGACGAGCCCCTTGTGCTCGTCGACCAGCGCCTGCACGTCCGCGTGGTACTTGTCCTGCAGCGCCGTCAGGCACATCCGCTTCTCCACCAGCAGCGTCTGCGCCATCCGCTGCAACCGCGGGCTGCCCGACACCCGCACCAGCGTCTCGTGGAACTCCTGGTCGGCGTCGGCCAGCTCGATCGAGTCGCCCTTGCCCGCCGCGGCGACCATCCGGCTCTGCGCCGCGGTCAGCTCCGCCACCGCCTCCACCCGGTGGTGGCGGACGATCTGCTCGCACGCGGCGCGCTCCACCGCCAGCCGGGCCAGGTAGATGTCGTGGACGTCCTCGGCGTCCAGCGTCATCACGAACAGCCCGCGGTGCGGTTCACTGCGCAGCAGCCCTTCGGCGACCAGCCGCTGCATGGCCTCCCGCAGCGGCCCCCGGCTGACGCCCAGCCGGGCGGCGAGTTCAGCCTCGCCGAGCTGACTTCCCGGCGGCAGCGATCCGTACATGATCGCAGCCCGCAGCTGGTCGGCCACGATCGCCGCGGTCGACTTGCGCTGCACCGGCTCTAACTCACCCGGCTGCTGGTTCTGCTCGTCGGTCCCGAGCACCTGACACCATCTCCTCATTCCGGGGAGGCATTGCGCTCCCCTCCTGTTCCCTTGCGGAACAGCGTTCCCAATCCGTCGTGCGCCGCCCGATCACCGGCCAGCCGCAGCGCCTCCCAGGCGCTGACCTGATTGGCGGTGAGCACCGGTTTGCCGAGCCGGTCCTCCAGCTCACCCAGCCACGCCGCGGTGTGCAGCGCGGTGTCCGGCATCAGCAGCGCATCGGCCCGGTCGTCGTCGTTGGCCGCCGCGAACTCCAGCACCTCGTCGCGGCCGAGCGTGCCCACCTCGGCGGCGGTGATGATGCCCCGGCTGGACAACCTCACCACCTCCAGCCCCGCGGCCTGCAGGAACTCGACGAAACTGGTGGCCACGTCGTCGGGGTAGGTCGCGGCCACCGCCACCCGCCGCAGCCCCAGGGCCGCCGCGGCGTGCACGAACGCGAACGACGTGCTGGACGTCGGCAGCCCCGTGACCGCCTGCAACTTCTCCACCTGCTCCCGCGCGCCCTGCGGGCCGAAGACGAAGCTGCCGCTGGTGCACGCCCAGATCACCGACTGCACGCCGTGCTCCAGCAGCTGCCGCGCACCGTCGGCGAGCACGTCGTCCGAGCCGATGTCCAGCAGCGCGTCCACCCGATGCGCGTCCTCGCGCATCAAGGTGTGCACCAAGGGCAGCCGGATACCACCACCGAGCAGCCCTTCGAGCGCGGGGTAGTCGTCCTCGGCGCTGTAGCCGGGGTAGAGAATTCCTGCGGTGAACGGCACCGGTAGCTCCATCCTTAGTCGACATCGTTTCCGACACCACCGCTGCGGATCCGCCGACGCCAACACCGCACAACCGGTCGATTGTTGACAATGTTACCGCAGGGTCCGTCGCGGCTAACCCGTTCTTGATGCGATCGTCACGCGGCCGGCGCGTCCACCACCTGCATCAGCCGCTGTTCCGGGGCCACCGCCTGCAGCCCCATCTCGCGCAGCGCCGCCCAGATCGTGACCTGGTTGGCCGTCAGCACCGGTTTGCCCAGCTCCTGCTCCAGCGGCCCGATGATGTCGTAGGTCGGCAGGTTGGTGCAGCTGATGAACATCGCCTCGGCCTCCGGCCGGTCGGCCGAGCGCACGATGTCCACCACCTGCCGGTAGTTGACCTTCCAGATCTGGCCGAGCAGACCCAGGCCGACGCTGGTGACCACGTCGATGCCGTGCTCGTCGAGGAAACCGTGCAACCGCTCGGTCACGCTCTCCACGTACGGCGTGGCGATCGAGATCCGGCCGGCACCCAGCGTCTGCAGGGCCTGCACCAGCGCGCCGGAGGCGGTGACCGCGGCCGGCGCACCGGCCTGCAGCATCACCTCCACCAGCGCGCGCTCCCCCGTCGCCCCGTTCACGAAACTGCCGGAGGTGCACGCGTAGGCGACCACCTCCGGCTCCGGGACCAGCAGGTCGCGGGTCGCGCCGTGCACCGCCGCCTCGTCGCTGACCAGGCTGGCCTGCTCAACGGTCACCGGCACCGGCACGAACGCCGTGCGCGTCAAGTACAGCGAGACGCCCGCTGGGGTCCACCGCCACAGTTCGCGGTCCAGCGCCAGGTCGAACGGGGCGATCACTCCGACGCCGCGTTGCGGCTCCGGGCCCGATACCGCCCCGAGGAAGTCAGGCGGCATTTGTTCCCCCGTCAACCCTGGTAGCGGTCGTAGCGGAGGGTCTCGCCGATGCTGCCGGACCGCCAGACGTCGTTGCACGCCTCGGCCATCCGGTCCAGCCCCTCCACGATGGTGGCGTAGACGTTGCCCGGCACCCAACCCACGTCGCCGTTGAGCAACAGGTTGTTCCGCCCGTAGAAGATCGCCAGGTCGATCACGCCGGGCAGCTCGTGGATGTTCTTCTCCTCCTTGAACTGGCGGTCCAGCATGCCGCCGGGGAAGGAGAAGTACACGACGTCACCCGGGATCGGGGTGACCGTCGGGTTCTCCTGGCCGGGTTCGTCGGCCGCGAACCGCGGCACCATCGTGTAGATCTCGTTGCGCGCGTACTTGGCGTGGTGCACCGGCCCGACCTGGGGCAGCGCTTGCCACACGGCTTCGCAGGTGCGGGGGGCATCCTTGTCCAGCAGCTCCGCCACGCAGGACACACCGCGCTTTTCCAGCGTGATCGACAGGTACCTGGGCATCGTGATCTTCCGTTCGCAGGAGTGGGGACTGTTGACTCATCTCCTCCGGTCCCGGCCGCGCCGCGCGTGGTCGGGAATCGCCTCGGTCGCCGAGGGTACCCGTGGATTGTTGACAATCCTACGAACGCTTCATAGCGTGTCAATGCCCCGTGCCGACGCGGTTTTCCCGTTCAGCGCGGGCGAAACGAACTCTTAACCCGGCGCGCCCGACGATCATCGCTGCCCGGCCCCCACGCCCCACCGCACCTAAGGTCAGGTCATGATCCACCGCACTCCCACGGTCGTCGTCCTCCACGGCGGGACCCCACCGGCGGAAATGGCCCGCATCCAAGCCCACGCCGAGCTGCGCTACGCCGACGCCGACCAACTGGCCGACGCGCTGCCCGGCGCCGACGTGCTGTTCGTCTGGGCCTTCCGCTCCGAGGCCGTCACCGACGCCTGGCCCCGCGCCGACGCCCTCCGCTGGGTGCACGCCGCCAGCGCCGGAGTCGACCGCCTGCTGTTCCCCGCTCTGCAGGACTCCGACGTGCTGCTGACCAACTCCCGCGGCGTCTTCGACCGCCCGATGGCCGAATACGTGCTCGCCACCGTGCTCGCCTTCGCCAAGGACCTGCACACCACGCTGCGGCTGCAGGACCGCAAGCAGTGGCAGCACCGCGTGACCGAACGCGTCGCGGGCAAATCCGCCCTCGTCGTGGGCACCGGACCGATCGGCCGCGCCATCGCCCGCCAGCTCACCGCCGCCGGGCTCACCGTGTCCGGCGCCGGACGCGTCGGGCGCAGCGGCGACCCGGACTTCGGCGACGTGCACGCCTCCAGCGACCTCGCCCACGTCATCTGCGCCTTCGACTACGTCGTGCTCGCCGCCCCGCTGACCGAGCAGACCAAGGGACTCGTCGACGCCGAGGTCCTCGCCCACTGCCGGCCCACCGCGCGGCTGATCAACGTCGGCCGCGGCGAACTCGTCGTCGAAACCGACCTCATCGCCGCCCTGCGATCCGGGCAACTGGGCGGCGCCGCCCTGGACGTCTTCGACACCGAACCACTGCCGGAGACCTCGCCGCTGTGGGAGATGCCCAACGTGCTCGTCTCCCCGCACATGTCCGGCGACACCATCGGCTGGGTCGACGAACTCGTCGACCTGTTCCTCGAGAACCTGCGCAGCTACACCGACGGCACGCAGCTGCGCAACGTGGTCGACAAGCAACGGGGTTACATCAGCGGAACGGAGCACTGATGGCGAACACGCACCCGGCCGAACGCACGGTCGCCGACCTCACCGCCACCGAACTGCTCGCCGCCTACGCCGCGGGCGAGCTGTCCCCGGTGGAGGCGACCGAGGCCGCGCTGCGCCGCATCGCCGACGCCGACCCGGCCGTCAACGCCTACTGCCTGGTCGACGCCGACCGCGCGATGGACCAGGCCAGGGCGTCCGAAAAGCGCTGGCACCGCGGCGAACCCGCCGGGCGGCTCGACGGCGTGCCGACCTCGATCAAGGACATCTTCCTCACCGAGCACTGGCCGACGCTGCGCGGCTCCCGAACCATCGACCCGCACCAGCAGTGGACCGCCGACGCACCCTCCGTCGCCCGCCTCCGCGAGCACAACGCCGTGTTCGTCGGCAAGACCACCACGCCGGAACTGGCGTGGAAGGGCGTCACCGACAGCCCGCTGCAAGGCATCACCCGCAACCCGTGGGACCCCACCCGCACCGCCGGCGGCTCCAGCGGCGGCGCCGCAGCAGCTGTCGCGCTGGGCATGGCGCCCCTGGCCATCGGCACCGACGGCGGCGGATCCGTGCGCATCCCCGCCGCGTTCTGCGGCATCGTCGCCCTCAAAGCCACCTACGGCCGGATCCCGCACTACCCCGCCAGCCCCTACGGCACCCTCGCCCACGCCGGACCGATGACCGGCACGGTCACCGAGACCGCGCTGATGCTCGACGTGCTGTCCGAACCGGACAGCCGCGACTGGTCCGCGCTGGAACCACCGAGCGCGTCCTTCCTGGACGGACTCGACTCCGGAGTGCGCGGCCTGCGCATCGCGATCAGCCTCGACCTCGGCTTCGGCACCCCCGTCGACCCCGAGGTGGCCCGCGCGATCACCGCCGCCGCCCGCGCCTTCGAAGAACTCGGGGCCGTCGTCGAGCAGGTCGACCCCGGCATCACCGACCCCGTCGAGGACTTCCACGTGCTGTGGTTCGCCGGTGCCGCCAAGTCCGTCGAACACCTCACCCCCGAACAACGCGAACTGCTCGACCCCGGGCTGCACGAGATCTGCCGGCAGGGCCTCACCTACTCCGCGCAGGACTACCTCGAAGCCACCAACACCCGGATGCTGCTGGGCCAGCGCATGGGCGCCTTCCACCAGACCTACGACCTCCTGCTGACCCCGACCGTGCCGATCCCGGCGTTCGAAGCGGGCCTGGAAGTCCCACCCGGCTCCCCCCACCCGCGCTGGACCAGTTGGACCCCGTTCACCTACCCGTTCAACATGACCCAGCAACCGGCCATCAGCGTCCCCTGCGGGAACACCACCGCCGGGCTGCCGATCGGCCTGCAGATCATCGGCCCCCGCCACGCCGACGCCAAGGTCCTCCGCGCCGCCCGCGCCTACGAGCAGACCCAGCCCCGGCTCCGCCCGCACACCCCCTGAAACCGCGATCACGCCAGCGACAACATGGTGGCGAAGCCCAGCGCCGTCACCAGCAGAGTGGAACAAGCCGCCAGCGCAAAGGCCTTCGGCCCGTTGCGCAGCAACGCCTTGACCCGCACCCCGAAACCCAGCGCGAACAACGCACCCGCCAGCAGCAGAGTGGTCAGCTGCTTCGCGCCATCGAGCACCACGACCGGCAGCACATCCACGCTGCGCACCGCCACCGCGACCAGGAAACCGAACACGAACAACGGCATCACCGGAGGACGCTCACCTCCGGCCGCACCACGACGCCGGCGCTCCACCAGGCTGACCGCGGTCACCATCGGCGCCAGCAACACCACCCTGCTCAGCTTGACGACCACCGCGACCGCCACCGCCGCACCGCCCGCCGGCGACGCGGCCGCCACCACCTGCGCCACCTCGTGCACGCTCCCACCGGCGATCCGGCCGATCTCATCAGCCGACAACCCCATCCCAGCGGCCATCGCAGGCAACGCCAGCATCGTGATCGTCCCGAACACCGTCACCATCGCCACGCTCGTGGCCACGTCCTCGTCCTCGCGCTCGACGACGCTCTCCATCGCCGCCACCGCCGACGCACCGCAGATCGAGAACCCCGTCGCCACCAGCACCGACAAACCGCGCGGCACCCGCATCAGCCGGCCGATCAGCAACGTCCCCAGAAACGTCAGCCCCACGATCAGCAACACCGCCACCACGGTGCCCGCCCCGAGCCCCAGCACCTGCGAAACCGACAGCTGCAAACCCAGCAGCACCACCCCGACGCGCAACAGCTTCTTCGTCGCCCACGCGATGCCCGGCCGGGTCGCCTCCGGAAAGCCCGGCACGTTCCCGGCCACGATGCCCAGCACCACCGCAGCGGTCAACGCACTCACCGCCGGGACCAGCCCGGACACCACCAAGGACACCGCGACCGCCGCGCCGGTCACCACCAGCCCCGGCCACAACGCACCGATACCCGACTGCTGCGAGCTGAACGTCTTCGTCACCCTTACAGGCTCGCCACCAGGCCACCCGCGCAGTAGCCGTGATCTGCACAGGACGTCATAGCCGAAGTGCATGCCCCACCAGCACGGCAACCGGTGTCCGACCGACACCGCCAGGCCAGCGACCTATCCTTGGGGCATGGCCCCGCCCGACCCCGAATCGCTCCGGCTGCTGGTCCTCGTCGGTGAACTCGGCAGCATCGGAGCCGCCGCGGCCGAACTGCGCATCAGCCAGCCCTCCGCCAGCAAGCGGCTCAGCAGGCTGGAGCGCCAGCTCGCCCTCCCGCTGGTGGAACGCACCCGCCAGGGCTGCACGCTCACCCCCGCCGGAACCATGGTCTGCGACTGGGCCAGGCAAGTCCTCGCCCACGTCGACGGCCTGATGAACGGCGTGCGCGCCCTGCGCGCCCAGCACGAAGCCAAGCTCCGCGTCGCCGCCAGCATGACCATCGCCGAATACCTCGCGCCCCGATGGATCAGCAGGCTCCGCGCCACCCTCCCCGACGTGCCCCTCGAACTCGACGTCGCCAACTCCCTGGCCGTCGCCGAAGCCGTCCGCCACGGCCACGCCGACCTCGGCTTCATCGAAACCCCGGTGCCCCCCGAAGGCGTCTCGGTCCGGTTCGTCACCCGCGACCGCATGGTCGTCGTCGCCCCGCCCGAACACCCCTGGGCCAGGCTGCGCCGCCCCCTGACCGCCACCGAGCTCGCCGCCACCCCGCTGATCGTGCGCGAACACGGCTCCGGAACCCGCGAAACCCTCCACCGCGCCCTCGTCGGAGTCGGCGCCGAGCCCGTCACCCCGCTGCTCGAACTCCGCTCGACCACCGCCGTGCGCAACTCCGTCGTCGCCGGCGCCGGCCCCGCGGTCCTCAGCGTCCTCGCCGTCGCCACCGACCTAGCCGAACAACGCCTCGTCGACGTGCCCGCCACGGGCCTCGACCTGCACCGACCGCTGCACGCGGTCTGGCGCGCCGGACTCCAGCTCACCGGCCCGGCCGCCGCCCTGCTGGCCATCGCCATGCGCACCCCGGAAACCGGCTCCGCTGGCTGACGGCCCGCCACAGAGCCCGTTTTGGCCTGGAATGTTGCAGGTCAGGACCCCACGCGAGTCCTCCGCAGGCCCTACTCGTCGTCCCAGGCCGACATCACGTGCTTGATCCGGCTGTACTCCTCCAGCCCGTAGCGGCCGAAGTCCCGCGCCGACGCCGAATGCTTGAACCCGCTGTGCGGCATCTCCGCCGCGAACGGGTGGTGCGTGTTGATCCACACCGTCCCGGCCTGCATCCGCCGCGACACCCGCATCGCCCGCGCGTGATCACGCGTCCAGATGCTCGACACCAACCCGTAGCGCACCCCGTTGGCCAGCTCCACGGCCTCCTGCTCGCTGTCGAAGCGCTGCACCGTCAACACCGGCCCCAGCACCTCGTTCTGCACCAGCTCGTCGTCCTGCTCCACCCCGACGACCACCGTCGCCTCGTGGAAGAACCCCCGCTCCCCCTTGCGCCGCCCACCCGCGACGATCCGCGCGTGCTCCGGCAGCCGCTCCAGATGCGCCTGCACCAACTCCAACTGCCCCAGGCTGTTCAACGGCCCGAACGCCGCATCCGGGTCCTGCGGCGGCCCCGGCCGCATCGCCTCGGCCCACTCCGCCAACGCCGCCACCAGCTCGTCGAACACCTCCGGACCTGCCAGCACCCGGCTCGCCGCCGTGCAGCTCTGCCCCGCGTTCCCGAAGGCCGCCGCGGCGATCCGCCGCGCCGCCCGCGGCACGTCCGCATCGTCGAACACCACCGCCGGCGCCTTCCCGCCCAACTGCAGGTGCGCCCGCTTGAGATCGGCCGCCACCGAACCCGCGACCTCCATCCCGGACCGCACCGTGCCGGTGATCGAGAACATCCCGGGCACCTCGTGCGCCACCATCGCCCGGCCGCTGTCGCGATCCCCGCAGATCAGGTTCAACGCCCCGGCCGGCAGGAAACCGCCCGCGATCTCCACCAGCAACGCCGTGCTCACCGGCGTCGTCTCGGCCGGCTTGAGCACCACGGTGTTCCCCGCCGCCAACGCCGGCGCGAACTTCGCCGCCGCCAGCAACAACGGATGCGTCCACGACGTGACCTGCGCGCACACGCCGATCGGCTCCCGCCGCGAGAACGACGTGTGCCCCGGCTGGTACTCACCGCCCGCCCCGTCCTCCTGCACCCGCGCGGCCCCCGCGTAGAAGCGGATCAGGTCCACCGCCAACGGCAGCTCGTCATCGCGCACCACCGACCAGGGCTTGCCGGTGTTGCGGCACTCCGCGACCACCAGCTCGTCGGCCCGATCCTCGATCGCGTCGGCGACGTCCAGCAACACCTGCTGCCGCTGCCGAGGCGTCGCTTGCGACCAGGACTCGAATGCCGACGCGGCGACCGCCATCACCGCGTCCACATCCATCCACCTCGTCAGCGGAGCGGTGCCGTACTCCTCGCCGGTGCTCGGATCCACCAGCGGCAACGTCTCTCCGGCCAGGGTGCCGGCGGGCTCGCCGCCGACGAAGTTGTGCAGTTCCAGCGCCGCGGTCAAGAAGGGCCTCCATCGCTGAGCCCGACCGTCGGTGGCCGGTCGGTGCCACGTCCGCCCACCGACCCTAGCTCCCCAGCCGGGCGTGTGTAGGCGGCGCGCCGAGTCAGCCCGCCCTCACCGGCCGCCGGAACCACTGCGCCAGGGTGCCCACCGCCATCAGCACGAGCACCGGGGCGAACGCCCAGCGGTACGCCTGCGCCGCGGGCAGCTGCGACACCGCCTGCAGCACCGCGCCCACCAGCAGCTGGACCAGCACGGCCGCGAAGAACCCGCCCATGTTGACCACGCCCGACGCGGTCCCGGAACGGTGCGCCGCGTTGGCCATCCGCGCCCCGTCGAAGGCCAGCATGGCCCCGCCGCCGCCGACACCGACGAGCACCAGCGCCACCACCAGCACCGGCATCGGCAACGTGCCCGGCCAGCCGACCAGCACCGCCCACACCAGCACCACGACGGAGGACAGGCCCAGGGTGAACCGGTCGCGCCGCTGCGGGCGGCCGGAGATGTACTGGCCCGCGAACCACGAGCCCGCGATGAACCCGAACACGCTGAGCATCAGCAGCGAACCGACCTCGGCCTGGCCGTGCCCCTGCGACTTCGTCAGCCACGGCCCACCCCACAACGTCGTCACCGCCAGGAACTGGGACATCAACACGAAGTGCACCCAGAAGGAATGCTTGGTGCCGCGCTGCGCGACCACGTGGCGCAACGTGTGCCAGACCCGCTCCGGCGACTCGGGCGCTTCGTGCTCCGGCCGGGCGTTCGCGGGTTGGTCCCGGATCGCCAGTCCCGCGACCACCGCGAGCACGACCGTCAGCCCGGCCGCGCCGAGGAACGTCGGCACCCAGCCCACGCTGTGCAGCGCGAGGCCCAGCGGCAGCGTCGAGACGACCTGCCCCAGGCCGCCCGCCAGCCCGGTCAGGGCCGCGACCTTGCCGAACCGGTGCGGCGGGAACCAGTGCGCGGCCAGCCGCAGCACGTTGGTGAACATGAACGCGTCGCCGAAGCCGATGAGCATCCGGCCGGCGATCCCGCCGATGATCGACCCGGTGAGCGCGAACACCGCCGACCCGACGGCCATCGCGACCATGCCGCCGGTGATCACCTTCCGGGGCCCGAGCCGGTCGGCCAGCAACCCCGACGGCACCTGCAGGACCAGGTAGACACCGAGCTGCAGCGCGGAGAACAGCGCCAGGACCGCGGGTCCGGTTTCGAAGCGCTGCAGCGCTTCCGGCGCCGCCACGCCGAGGCTGGCGCGGTGGAAAAGCGCCGCGCAGTAGCAGAGCGCGCCGACTCCCCACACCAGCCACGCCACCCTCGACGAACTGGGGCGATCACCCTGCTCCCTGGCGGGTGGCGCGGTCATGACGGTCTCGGACACCGGAAACTCCTCCCCTGGAAAATCTTGTATTCACCATAGATACAAGTTGGGTGGAAGTACGATGACCTCGTGTCGAGCACAACACCACGCGAAGCCGTGTCCTCCGCCACTCCCGCCGCAGCCGAGCTCCCCGCCGCGGACCGCGCCTACCACCACGTCAAGGCCGGCCTGCTGGACGGCAGCTACCCCGACGGCGAGCTGCTGTCCGAGGGCGAAGTCGCGAACGCGCTGCAGATGTCGCGCACCCCGGTGCGCGAAGCGTTCCTGCGGCTGCAGACCGAAGGATTCCTGCGGCTGTACCCGAAGCGCGGCGCGCTGGTCGTGCCGGTGACCCCCACCGAGGCACGAGCCGTCGTCGAGGCCCGGCTGGCACTGGAGAGCTTCGCCATCGACAAGCTCGCCATGCAGAGCCGCGAGGCGATGACCGAGGTCGGCGAGCAACTGGCCGCGCACCCGGCCTGCGACGCCGCCGACCTCAGCGACGCCGAGATGCACGAGACCGACCGCGCGTTCCACGCGACGCTGGTGGCCTCGGCAGGCAACCCCGTGGTCGCCGACCTCTACAACGCCCTGCGCGACAAGCAGATGCGGATCACGGCCATGGCCCGCACCCACGCCGTGCGCCCACGCATCACCCAGCAGCACGCACATCTCGCGGACGCGCTCCGCGACGGCGACCCCGAGCTGGCCAAATCCCGGCTGCGCGAGCACCTCCTGGGCACGGTCCGCGCGTTCGGCGTGGCAGGCGGCCCCTACCTCGACCCGGATTCGGACGTCTGACGCCGTTTTGAGTGGTGAGCCAGCGGGCTCGGCGGCCCACTGGAGGATTAATTTCGACCAACACTGAAATGATTGTGATTATAAAATCACTGCGTCGGGCCGGGCCTCGGCTCGGCCCGACGCAGGTCTACGCCACGCAGAACTCGTTGCCTTCCGGGTCCTGCATGATCCACCAGTGCCCGGCGGACCCCTGGTCGACCTCGCGGACGCGGGTCGCCCCCAGCTCTTCCAGCCGGGCCACCAGCTCCTCGCGGCCGCCGTGCTCGCTGTGGACATCGATGTGCAGGCGGTTCTTGCCTGCTTTGCCCTCGGGCACGTCCTGGAAGAGCAGTCGCCTGCCGCGGCCGACGCCGCTGGTCTCGTCGAACGGGTCCTCGGGGTGGCGGACTGCGGCGTAGCCGCGGAAGTTCTTGCGGCCGCGATGCTCGACGACCGCCTCCTCGCCGATGTGGCCGGCGGCCAGCAGCTGCTCGATGAGCGCGCTGGGGTCTTCCACCTCGTAGTCCAGGGCCTCGGCCCAGAAGTCCGCGAGGACGGGTGCGTTCGTGCTGTCGATGACCAGCTTCCAGCTCAGTGGCATGTAACCAGTTATATCGGTTACCCGGATTCCACGGCAACCGGTGGGCCGCGCTCCCCTAGCCGTTCCGTCCGCTCGCCGCGGCGTCGTAGCGGCGGGCGAGGTGCGCGAAGGCGTCCTTGAGCTCGGTCGGCCCGACGACCTCGATGTCCGCGTCGAACCTGCCGATGGTGGCGGCCAGGCCGGGCCACGACCAGGAGCCGAGGACGAGCCGGCAGCGGTTCGGGCCGAGCTCTTCGACCACGCCGTCCCGGACGTAGGGGGACACCGCGCCGGCGGGCACGTCGAGGATCACCTCGCCGCGGCAGGGCCAGTCGCCGGAGCCGTCGAAGCCCCGGAACCTGCCGGCGACGAAGGCGGCCACGTCACCTCCTGGCAGTTCGCGCGGGACGAAGCGGGGTCCCGTGGGGATGCGCGGAGTGATCCGGTCCGCGCGGAAGGTGCGCCAGTCCTCGCGGTCGAGATCCCAGGCGACGAGGTACCAGCGCCCGCCCCAGGTGACGAGGTGGTGCGGCTGCACCCGGCGCGGCACACCGCCGTTGTCCATCCGCGACGGGGACACGGGCTCGTAGTCGAAGCGCAACACCTCACGGGCGTGGACGGCGGCGCTGAGTGCCATGAGCACGCCACTGTCGACCTGCGGGGGCGGCGCGGTCGCGTGCCGCTCGACGGCGGTGATCTGGAAGGTGTCGATCCGGCGGCGCAGTCGTGCGGGCATGACCTGCCGGACGGTGTTCAGCGCGCGCGCCGCTGCTTCCTCGATCCCGACGCCGGCGGTGGCGGCGATCTGGAGCGCGACGGCGAGGGCGATGGCCTGCTCGTCGTCGAACAGCAGCGGCGGGAGTTCCGCGCCCGCGTCCAGCCGATACCCGCCGTCCGGACCTTTGGTCGCCACCACGGGATACCCGAGCTCGCGCAAGCGGTCGACATCGCGGCGCACGGTCCGCTCGCTGACCTCCAGCCGCTCGGCCAGCAGCGCCCCCGGCCAGTCGCGGCGCGCCTGGAGCAGGGAGAGCAGCGACAGCAGTCGCGCGGATGTCTTCGGCATGAACCAATACTGCCCCGAGAAGCGGCCACAACCTGACCGCTTCTCCTGCGAGGGTGGTCTCATGAACGACGAGAAAAACCGCAAGGACGTGACCGCCACCCTCGACGGCGAGCGGGCCGACCTGCTCACCGCGCTCGCGACCGCGCGATCCGCCCTGACCAACACGACGCGCGGGCTCAGCGACGAGCAGGCCGGCGAGCGCCCGACGGCCAGCGCGCTGTGCCTGGGCGGGCTGATCAAGCACGTGGCTTCCATGGAGGAACAGTGGATGCGTTTCGTGCTCGACGGGCCGTCGGCGATGCGCTTCGACCTGCCCGACGGTGTCACCTGGGCGGACATGGCGGCCGGTACCGCACGCGAGATCCCGCAGTGGGCGATCGACCACCAGAACGACTTCCGGATGCTGCCCGGCGAAACGCTGGCCGGGGTCGTCGAGCGCTACGAGCAGGTCGCCGCCCGCAGCGAGGAGATCATCGCCGCCGTGCCCGACCTGTCGGCGACGCAGCCGCTACCGGAAGCACCCTGGAACGAGCCGGGAGCTGTGCGCAGCGTGCGCCGGGTGCTGGTGCACGTCATCGCCGAGACCACCCAGCACGCTGGGCACGCGGACATCCTGCGCGAGACGCTCGACGGCCAGACGTCGAGCTGACCGGCGGCATCGCGACCAGATCGGGCTTGCACGGAATCGAAAGGAACTGCGTCGCTGTGAAGATGCGCGAGCGCGGGCGGGTTCTCCGCCACCGCCTAGGCACCATGATCGACCGAGTCCGGATCATCGGCGAGGTGCTGGCCCGATGACCGTCCTCGACGCCCGGGCGCTCAACCGCGCGACGCTGGCCCGGCAGCTGCTGCTCGATCGCGCCGACATGCCTGCTCTCGACGCCGTCGCCCACCTCGGCGGCTTGCAGGCGCAAGAACCGCAGGAACCGTTCGTCGGACTCTGGTCCCGGCTGCGCGCGTTCGCCCCGGCTGCGCTCTCGGACCTGCTGACGGGGCGGGGCGTGGTGCGGATCCACCTCATGCGCCGCACCGTCCACCTCGTCACCGCCGAAGACGCGCTGTCCTGGCGGGCCCGCTACGACGCCATGCTGCGCCAGCGGGTTCTCGGGACCTACCGCCGCGAGCTCGATGGAGTCGATCTCGACGAGCTCGCGGCGGCGGGCCGGGCGGTGCTGGCCGACGGCGAGCCGCGCTCGATGCCCGAACTGGCGCGGGCTCTCGCCGAGCGCTGGCCGGCGGCGGGACTGCGGGCGCTGGGCGAAATGCTCCTCGCCGCCCTCATCCCGGTGGTGCAGCTGCCGCCGCGCGGGCTCTGGCGGGCGAAGGCAGGCGTGCGCAATGCACTGTTCTCCCACTGGCTGGGGCGCGAGATCGACCCGCTGCCCTCGGACGGCTCCGACCCGGTGGGACAGGCGCTGGTGCGGCGTTACCTGGCCGCGTTCGGCCCGGCCTCGTCGGCCGACCTGCGCGCTTGGTGCGGCCTCGCCGGACTGCCCGCAGCGGTGGCCGCGATGCGCGATGAGCTGGTGGTCCTCCGCGACGAGCGAGGCCGGAAACTGCTGGATCTGCCCGACGCGCCGCGCCCCGACCCCGACGCACCCGCCCCGGTGCGGTTCCTGCCGGCGTTCGACAACGCGGTCCTCGGCTACGGCGACCGCAGCCGGATCATCGACGACGCCCATCGCGGCCTGTCGGTCACGGGCGCTCGCTTCGTCCTGGTCGACGGCCGGGTCGCCGCGACCTGGACCGTCGAGGCCGACACCGTGATCGTCACCCCGCTGCGCCGCTTCTCCCCGGCCGACCGCACCGCCGTCGCCGAGCAGGGCCGGGAGCTCGCTTCGTTCCTCTCCGACGACGACAGCGACCGCGTGCAGATCACCTCTCCCCTGTGAACCGGTTCACAGCAGGCGTCGCTGCACGACATCGGCGATCACCGCGGTGACGACCTTGTCGACGACTCCGGCATCCGGCGATGCCCCACCGGCGAACAGCAGGTGCCCGGCCCCGATCAGCGAGAGCGCGAGCGAGTCGACGTCCGCGTCGGCGGCGATGCGGCCCAGCTCGCGCTCGTCGGCGAGGTAGGAGGCGATCATGGCGCCGGCTTCCGCCAGGAGCGGGACGCCGTGGGCGGGCCCGGTCCGGCGCAGCCGGGCGCGGAGCTCGTCCCGGAAGACGATGAGGCCGACGATCGCCACCGCGACCGAGTCGAACAGGTCGGTCAGCGCACCGGTGAGGTTGCCCGCGACGGTGCCGGTCCCGGCTGCGGCGCGGAGGCCGGTGGCCTGGGACTCGATCCGGGCGGTGCGATCTCGCACGAGCTCGGCGAGGAAGGCGTCGAAGTCGGCGAAGTGCCGGTGCAGGACGCCCTTGGCGCATCCCGCCTCGTCGGTGACCGCCCTGCTTGTCAGCGCGCTCGGTCCGTCCCGCATCAGGACGCGCTCGGCGGCGTCGAACAGCTGCTGTCGCGCGTCACGAATGTGCACCCCGGTCGGCACCGCGCAATCCCTCCGCACCTCGATGACCCCGTTGCCCTAGTGGGCATGCGCCCACTAGGGTGGGCACATGCCCACTATACCGTCCGGGGAGTTGTCCCCGGCTCGTCCCGAGCCGCATCGAGCCCGGAAGATGGCGGAGTCGTTCGGCGTGGACCCCGAGCGCTACGACCAGGCCCGGCCCCGCTATCCCGACGCCTTGGTCGAGCGGATCGTCGCTGCCAGCCCCGGCCGCGCCGTCCTCGACGTCGGCTGCGGCACCGGCATCGAAGCCCGCCAGTTCCAGGCGGCCTGCTGCGCCGTGCTCGGCGTCGACCCCGACGCGCGGATGGCCGAGTTCGCCCGGCGAACCGGCGTCGAGGTCGAGGTGGCGACGTTCGAGGCGTGGGACCCCGCCGGCCGGACCTTCGACGCGGTCGTCGCCGGTCAGGCCTGGCACTGGGTGGACCCGGTCGCGGGCGCCGCCAAGGCCGCGCGGGTGCTTCGGCCTGGCGGCCGGCTGGCGGTGTTCGCGCACGTCTTCGAGCCCCCTGCCCCGGTGGCGGAGGCCTTCGCCGCGGCCTACCGGCGGGTGGCGCCGGACTCGCCCTTGGACGTCCGCGCCCGACCCGCTCTGGACGTCCACCAGGCGATGTTCGCCCGGGCCGCCGACGGGATCCGGCAGGCGGGCGCGTTCGACGAGCCGGAGCAGTGGCGATTCGACTGGGAGCAGCGCTACACCCGCGAGGAATGGCTGAACCTGCTGCGCACCACCGGTGGCCTCACCGGGCTCCCGCCGGGCGAGCTGGCGGAGGTGCTTGACGCCGTCGGGACCGCCATCGACGAGATCGGGGGCGGCTTCACGCTCCCCTACACGACGATGGCGGCCACCGCGGCGCGATCCGGTGTCGCCGTCGAGTCGGGCAACGCGGGCGTCAGTCCCGACGTCTAGTCTGCGGGGCGTGGCTGAGACGCAGTACGTCAAGGCGACGCCGCCGCCCCACCTGCGACCGCTGATCACCGACATGGCGGGGTACCGCATCCGCTCGGCGCCCGGCGTGCACCGCGGCCTGCCGTCGCGGAGCCTGACCGTGATCCTCACCCTGGACGAAACGGTCGACATCGCCCCCGATTCGGGACCGGCGCAGTCCTACACCGCCCTCGTCGGCGGGCTGCACCGCAAACCGACCCGGATCACGCACGGCGAGCTGCAGCACGGCATCCAGCTGGGCCTGACGCCGCTGGGCGCCCGCGCGCTGCTGGGCATGCCCGCCGGGGAACTCGTCGACACCGGCATCGACCTCGCCGCCCTGCTGGGCGCGGCCGCCACCGACGAGCTCGTCGAGCGGCTGCGCTCCGCGACCACCTGGAGCGATCGCTTCGCCCTCCTCAACGACGCGCTCGCCCGGCTCGCCGCCCCGGCCACCCTCCCCTCCCCCGAGCTCGACTGGATCTGGCGGCGGATGACCGAGACGCACGGGCACGCACCCGTCGCGTCCCTGGCCGCCGACGTCGGCTGGAGCCGCCAGCACCTCGGCTCGCGGTTCCGCCGCGAGTTCGGCCTGCCACCCAAGCTGATCAGCCGGGTGATGCGGCTCGAACAGGCGCGCGGCCGGTTGATCAGCGGGGTTCGCGGCAGTCTCGCCGACGTCGCCGCCGACTGCGGCTACTCCGACCAGGCCCACTTCAACCGCGACTGGCTGGAGTTCACCGGCGTGCCGCCGTCGCGGTGGATGGCCGAGGAGCTTCCATTCGTCCAAGGCGCGACGCACCTCGCCGACGCATCCTGAGGCCATGACGACGAATGCGACGCGAACCGGCATCTGGCCGCTGATCCCCTACACCGACAAGAAGGCCGCCATCCGCTTCCTGGTCGAGGCCTTCGGCTTCGAGGAAACCCTGATCGTGCCCGGCGACGACGGCGAGATCGTGCACGTGGAACTCGGCTGGCCGCACGGCGGCGGCATCATGTTCGGCACCTGCGACCAGGCGAGCCCGTTCGCCAAGCCGCGGGGCTCGGGCACCGCCTACGTGGTCACCGACGATCCCGACGCGCTGTTCGAACGCGCCGTCGCGGCCGGGGCGGAGGTCGTCCTCGAACCGTCCGATCAGGACTACGGCTCGCGGGACTTCGTCGTCCGCGACCCGGAAGGCAACACCTGGAGCTTCGGGACCTACGCGGGCAGCTGACGGCCAGGACGACGAGAAGGGCCCGGCGGAAACCACGTTCCGCCGGGCCCTTCTGCTGGTTTTCAGCTCAGCCCTGCTGCTCCGGCAGCGCACGGGTGCCCAAGTCCGTCGCGCTGGGCACCTCCTTGCGGGCCACCGCCTCGGCCGCCCGGACCGCCTCCGCGACCTCCGGCGTGGTCGAGGTGTCGAACCAGGACTTGACCGAGTCCTCCTCCTCTTCCGGCGCGCCGGTCGGCGGCTCCTCCTTCGGCGGCTCGTAGCGGAACACGCCGTCCTCGCCGGGCGCGCCGAGCATCCGCGCGAAGCCCTCCAGGGACTTGCCGAACTCGCTGGGCACCAGCCACACCTTGTTCGCGTCGCCCTGCGCCATCTGCGGCAGCGTCTGCAGGTACTGGTAGGCCAGCAGCTCCGGCGTCGGCTTGCCGCGCTTGACGGCCGCGAAGACCTTCTCGATCGCCTTCGCCTGGCCCTGCGCCTGCAGGTACCGGCTGGCCCGCTCGCCCTGCGCCCGCAGGATGCTGGACTGGCGGTCCGCCTCGGCGGCCAGGATCGCCGCCTGCTTCTGCCCCTCGGCCGCGAGGATCGAGGCCTGCTTCTGGCCCTCGGCGGTCTTGATCGCCGACTCCCGCGCACCCTCGGCGTTGAGGATCATCGCGCGCTTCTCCCGGTCGGCGCGCATCTGCTTCTCCATCGAGTCCTGGATGGACGGCGGCGGGTCGATCGCCTTGAGCTCGACCCGCGCGACCCGGATGCCCCAGCGCCCGGTCTCCTGGTCCAGCACCCCGCGCAGCTGCGTGTTGATCGCGTCCCGCGAGGTCAGCGTCTCCTCCAGGCTCATCGCGCCGACCACGTTGCGCAGCGTCGTGGTCGTCAGCTGCTCCACCGCGATGATGTAGTTGGAGATCTCGTACACCGCGGAGCGCGAGTCGGTGACCTGGAAGTACACCACGGTGTCGATGGACACCGTCAGGTTGTCCTGGGTGATCACCGGCTGCGGCGGGAACGAGACGACCTGCTCGCGCAGGTCGATCCGGGCCCGCACCCGGTCGAAGAACGGCACCAGGAAGTTCAGCCCCGGCTCGGCCACCGACCGGAACTTCCCGAGCCGTTCGATCACCGCCGACTGGGCCTGCGGCACGACCATCACCGACTTGACGGCGATGATCAGCACCAGCAGCACCACGACCACTAGCACGATCAGTCCGGTCATGCGTACATCAATCTCCTCACGGCTCGGCCCACACGACGGCGGTCGCGCCCGCGATCTCCATCACGGTGACCGTCTGGCCCGCCTCGATAACCTGGGTTTCGTCGAACGCCCGCGCCGACCACAGCGCCCCCTCGATGCGCACCTGACCACCATGCGCGTCCACAGTGGATTCCACCAGCGCGTGCTTGCCGACCAGGGCGTCCACATTGGTCTTGAGCTCGTGCGGCAGTCGCAGCCGGCGCTTCAACGCGGGCCGCGCCACGAAGATCAACCCCAGTCCCAGCACCGCGAACACCACCGCGTCCACCGGCAGCGGCGCACCCAGCGCCGAAGCGCCGGCGGCACCCAGCGCCGCGGCGCCGAGCATCACCAGGACGAATTCCCCGGAAAGCACCTCGGCACCGATCAGCAGTACCCCGGCGATGAGCCAAAGCAGTGCGGGCGTCATGTCACCCATGGTGACAGACGCCGCGAGAGCGGAATGGACGAATCTCCTGACGTGATCAACGCGTGATGTCGTCGGCCACGCTCAGCTCAGCTCGGCTCGGTGACGAAGTCGATGAGCCGCTCGACCGCGCCGAGCAACGGCGTCTCGACGTCCCGGAAGCCCGACACCGACGACAGGACCCGCCGCCACCCGTCGGCCGGTTCGCCCCAGCCCAGCTCGGCGCAGACGCCCTGCTTCCAGTCCGTCCCGCGCGGCACCCGCGGCCAGCCGGGGATGCCCAGCACCTGGGGCTTGACCGCCTCCCAGATGTCGACGAACGGGTGGCCGGTGATCAGCACGTCCGGGTCGTCGATGCCCTCGACGAGGCGGGACTCCTTGCTGCCGGGCACCAGGTGGTCCACCAGCACGCCGACCCGCCGCCCCGGCTCGGGCGCGAACTCCGCCAGCAGCCCGGGCAGGTCGTCGACGCCGTGCAGCGGCTCCACGACCACGCCCTCCACCCGCAGGTCGTGCCCCCAGATCCGCTCGACGAGCTCGGCGTCGTGCCGCCCCTCCACCCAGATCCGGCTGCCGCGCGCGGTGCGCGCCCGCAGTCCTTCGACGCGCACCGAACCGGACGCCGACCGCTTCGGCTTCGCGGGCGCGCCGCCGCGCACCGGCACCAGCGTCGCCGGCTTCCCCTCGAACAGGAACGCGGCCGGCCGCATCGGGAACAGCCGCTGCTTGCCGTGCCGGTCCTCCAGCACGACGGTGTCCTTCTCCACCCGCAGCACCGCGCCGCAGAACCCGCTGGCCGGGTCCTCGACGACCAGGCCGGGTTCGGCGGGGATCTCGGGCACCTTCCGCCGCCGCGGGCCCGCGAGGATGTCCTTGCCGTAGTTGACCGAACGCACGGGACGTCACGTTAATCCGATCGGGGACAACGTGGTCGGCGGCGCGCCGCCGAAGCGCAGATCACAGTCGCGGCCCCCGGGACGACACGACCCGGATCCGGTCCGTACCCTCTCTCGACGTGCCTTGCCCAAGCGCCACGATGGTTGTCTGGACGTCCGCCTGGCTGCACGGTGCAGCCGCCTCGGACGACGTGCTCGATGCCCTGCAGACCTGGGCCGAGTCGCAAGAAGTGCTCGCCGCCGACGAGGAACTGGCCGCGCGGCTGGACCTCCCCGGCCCCCAGGAGACCCCGGCCGGTCCGGCGCTGCTGCTGGCCGCGCTGCGCAAAGCCGGCGCCGGCGACGGCCAGCTGGTGCTGCCGGTGCCCGGTGATGCCCGCGGTCTCGGCGGTGCGAGCCCGTTCGCGAAGCTGGCCATGCGCGGCGGCGAGGCCGTCGTGCTGCCGCAGGCCGGGATCGGCCTGGTCCCCCAGCGCATCGCAGAAGGAATCCTGCGCTGGACGGTGTTCGGCATCGGGGACCTGCCGCCGGCCGAGCACCTGCCGATCGGCGAGGCCGAGCACGGCATGGCCTCGGCGATGCGCGAAGCGGCCACCGCGCTGATCGACCTCGGCGTCGCCAAGCACCGGCCCGGAGTCCGCGAGGAGATCGCCCAGACCATCTCCGCCCGCCCGGTGCCGCCATGGCCCGAGGGCGTGCCGCAGCGCACCCTGCGCATCCTGCAGCGAGCCACCGAGGTGGAAGCGATCCTGTGGGTCGCCACCGACGACGCTCCCGGCGGCGCCCTGTCCGCCTCGGCGATCCGCGGCCGCACAGAGGCCCTGCGCCCGCTGTTCGACGCGGTCCGGGCGGCCCGCCGCGCGTCGGTCGCCGAAATGGTCCGCGTCCTCGGCGACCACGCGGAAAAGTCCTGAACAAGACGATGGGGGTCACCTTCGCCTGAAGGTGACCCCCATCGTTTCGCCAGGTCCGGGCGTCAGCAGCCCGGGGCGCAGGGTTCTCCGTTGGTGCTGGAGCCCGCCGCCGGCAGCTCGGAGAGCTTGCGGGGCTCGGCCCCGTCGGTGTGCTCCGCGATCAGCTCGACGATCAGCTTCGCGAAGCGCGGGTCCGGCCCCGCCGTCGCCGCGCGGGCGAAGCCCATGCCCAGCTCGGCGGTCTTCTCCGCGGCCTCGTTGTCCAGGTCCCAGATCACCTCGAGGTGGTCGGAGACGAAGCCGATCGGGCTGACCACGACCGCCTGGACGCCCTTGGCGTGCAGGTCGTCGAGGTGGTCGCAGATGTCCGGCTCCAGCCACGGCACCTGCGGCGGGCCCGACCGCGACTGCCACACCAGGTCGTAGGCGTCCACCCCGGCCGCCTCCGCGACCAGCCGCGACGCCTCCGCAACCTGGCGGGAGTACCACTGCGGGCGGCCGTCCGGCCCGTCCTGCGCGTCGGCCTTCAGCGGGATCGAGTGCGCGGTGAACACCAGCCGCGCCTGCTCGCGCTGCGCCGGGTCCAGCTTGGCGAACGCGCGGCGGACCGCGTCGGCGTTGGCCTCGATGAACAGCGGGTGGTCGAAGAACTGCCGGATCTTCACCAGTTCCGGCGCCCGGTCGCCGACCGCGGCGCGGGCCCGCGCGATGTCCTCGTGGTACTGCTTGCAACCCGAGTAACCGCCCCACGCGGACGTGGCGAACACCAGCGCACGGCGCACCCCGTCGTCGGCCATCTTCGCGACGGTGTCCTCGACCATCGGGTGCCAGTTCCGGTTCCCGAAGTACACCGGCAGCCGCCGGCCCTGCTCGGCGAGCTCGGCCTCCAGCGCGGACATGATGTCCTTGTTGAGCCGGTTGATCGGCGACACCCCGCCGAAGTGGTGGTAGTGCTCGGCGACCTCGTCGAGGCGTTCCGGCGGCACTCCCCTGCCTCTGGTCACGTTCTCCAGGAACGGCCGGACCTCATCCGGGCCTTCGGGCCCACCGAACGACAGGAACAGCAACGCATCAAAGCTCACCCGACCATGATGCCGCCGAACGGTGAGCGCCCGCAGCCGGGGGCACCGGCTGCGGGCCGCGACAGCCTCAGATGCCGAGGGCGTGCACGCCGCCGTCGACCATGATCATCGAGCCGGTGGTCGCGGGCAGCCAGTCCGACAGCACCGCGCAGACCGACTTGGCCACCGGCGTCGGGTCGTTGACGTCCCAACCCAGCGGCGCGCGGTCGCCCCAGCCGGCCTCCAGGTCGGCGAAGCCCGGGATCGACTTGGCTGCCATCGTCCGCACCGGACCGGCCGAGACCAGGTTGACGCGGACGCCCTTCGGCCCCAGCTCGCGCGCCAGGTAGCGGGAGGTCGACTCCAGCGCGGCCTTGGCCACGCCCATCCAGTCGTAGGCGGGCCAGGCGACGCGGGCGTCGAAGTCCATGCCGACGATCGAGGCGCCCTCGGACAGCAGCGGCAGCGTCGCGGTGCTCAGCGACTTGAACGAGTACGCTGAGACCTCCAGCGCCGTCGAGACGTCCGACCACGGCGCGGCCAGGAAGTCCCCGCCCAGGCAGGACGCCGGGGCGAAGCCGATGGAGTGCAGCACGCCGTCGAGCCCGTCGACGTGCTCGCGCACCCGGTCGGCGAGGCTGTCGAGGTGCTCGGCGTTGGTCACGTCCAGCTCCAGCACCGGCGCGGGCTTGGGCAGCCGGCCCGCGATGCGCTGCACCAGGCTCATCCGGCCGAATCCGGTGAGCACCACCTCGGCGCCCTGCTCCTGCGCGACCTTGGCCGCGTGGAACGCGATCGACGCGTCGGTGATCACACCGGTGACCAGAATCCGCTTGCCTTCGAGCAATCCGCTCACGTATTTCCTCCGCAATGCTTTCGTGAGGCGCCTGGGCACCTGCGACTACCGCCGGGCGCCGCCGCCGGGCGCGAGAAGACCGGATCGTCCACTGCGTCCGTCCACAGTGTTCGACCGTAGGGGGCCGGGCTCAGTGGCCCATCCCGAGGCCGCCGTCGACCGGGATCACCGCGCCGGTGATGTAGGCCGCGGCGTCGGAGGCCAGCCACTCCACGGTGCCCGCGACCTCCTCGGCGGCGGCGAACCGGGCCAGCGGGATCTGGCCGAAGATCTCCTTCTTCCGCTCCTCGGACAGCGCGTCGGTCATGTCCGTGGTGACGAAGCCGGGCGCCACCACGTTGGCCGTGATGCTGCGCGAACCGAGCTCGCGGGCGATCGAGCGGGCCAGGCCCACCAGGCCCGCCTTGCTCGCCGCGTAGTTGGCCTGCCCGGCCCCGCCGGAGAGCCCGACCACCGACGAGATGAAGATCATCCGGCCCCGGCGGAGGCGCAGCATGCTGCTCGCCGCCCGCTTGGCCACCCGGTAGGAACCGGCCAGGTTGGCGTCGATGACCCGGCCGAACTGGTCCTCGCTCATCCGCAGCAGCAGCGTGTCGTCGGTGATGCCCGCGTTGGCCACCAGCACCTCGACCCGGCCGTGCGCGGCCTCGACCTCGTCGAAGGCCGCGGTCACCTGATCCGGGTCGGTGACGTCGCACTGGACGCCGAACAGCCCCTCCGGGGCACCCGATCCGCGGTGCGTGACCGCGACCTTGTCCCCTGCGGCCTGGAAGGCCTTCGCGATGGCCAACCCGATGCCGCGGTTGCCGCCGGTCACCAGAACGGACCGTGCCACTGTGGATCTCCCCTCGAACAATGCCGCAAGATTCGTTTCAGTCGCGACATTATCCGCTCGTCACCCACGGCCGCTCATCGCCTCCATACAGAAAAAACTGCGCCATGTCGTGGTCCCCCTACAGCGACGAGAGCAGGCACACTGCGCTAGGGAAACGTCGAGGCCCCGGTGCGGGTGGCGGAACCTCGCGGGATTCGCGGTCACCGCCCGGACTCCGGGATCTCCGACTTGCGCACGACCGAACGAGGACCGGCCCGATCAGCAACCCGGGAGGCGCTTGCATGGCAACCTCAGCCGACGTCCTGGCCGCCGAACTGCGCGGCGAGCTCTCCGGCCCGGCCCGCTTCGACCCCGGCACCCGCGCGATGTACTCGACCGACGCCTCCAACTACCGCCAGGTGCCGGTCGGCGTCGTGTTCCCGCGCACCGAGGACGACGTGGCCGCGACGGTCGCCGTCGCCCGGCGGCACGGCGTGCCGGTCACCGGACGCGGCGCGGGCACCAGCATCGCCGGGAACGCCGTAGGCCCCGGCCTGGTGCTCGACTTCTCCCGGCACCTCAACCGGATCCTGGACGTCGACCCCGAGCGCCGGCTGGCCCGCGTACAGCCGGGCGTCGTGCTCGACTCGCTGCGCGCCGCCGTCGCCGGTCACGGCCTCACCTTCGGGCCGGATCCGTCCACGCACAGCCGCTGCACGCTCGGCGGCATGATCGGCAACAACGCCTGCGGCACGCACTCGGTGGCCTGGGGGAAGACCGTCGACAACGTGCATTCGCTGGACGTGCTGCTCGCCGACGGCACCCGCCTGCAGGTCGGCGAGACCACGCCGGCCGAGCTCGACCGGTTGTGCTCGCGCGGCGACCGGACCGGGCGGCTCTACCAGGAGCTCCGGGCGCTGCGCGACGACGCCGGCGACCTGGTCCGGCGCTCGTTCCCGGACCTCACCCGGCGGGTGTCCGGCTACAACCTGGACCAGCTGCTGCCTGAGAGCGGGTTCCACCTGGCCAGGGCGCTGGTCGGCACCGAGGGCAGTTGCGCCGTGGTGCTGGGCGCGACGGTCCAGCTGGTGCCCTCGCCGCCGGTCCGGGCGATGACGGTGCTCGGCTTCCCCGACACCTACGCCGCCGCCGACGAAGTTCCCCGGCTGCGCGGGCTGGACGCCCTGGCCATCGAGGGGCTCAGCGCGGAACTCGTCGACGTCGTGCGCCAGCGCAACCCGGCCTCCCCCGCGCTGCCGCTGCTGCCCGGCGGGCGCAGCTGGCTGCTGGTCGAATCCGGTGGCGACGATCAGGGCGAGGCCGAGGCGGCGGCGCGACGCATCGCGGCGGCGATGGGCGAGCGCGCGGAGAGCGTGATCCACACCGCTCCGGCGCGGATGGCGGCGCTGTGGAAGATCCGCGAGGAGGGCTCCGGGTACTCGACGCGGATGGCCGGCTCCGAGCGGTGGTCCGGCTGGGAGGACGCCGCGGTTCCGCCCGAGCGGCTGGGCTCCTACCTGCGGGAATTCGACGCGCTGCTGGCCTCCTACGGCCGCCGCGGGGTGACCTACGGCCACTACGGCGACGGCTGCATCCACGTCCGCATCGACTTCGACCTGCTGTCCTCGCCCGGCGCGACCGAGTACCGGGACTTCCTGGAGGCCGCCGCGGACCTGGTCGTCGCCCACGGCGGCTCGGTCTCCGGGGAGCACGGCGACGGCCGGGCCCGGTCGGCGCTGCTGGCCAGGATGTACCCGCCCGAGGTGATCAAGGCTTTCGAGCGGTTCAAGGGCGCCTTCGACCCGGACGACCTGCTCAACCCGGGCCAGATCGTGCGCCCGCGCCCGGTCGACGCCGACCTGCGGCTGCTGGTGGCCCCGCCCCGGCTGCCCGACCGGACCGAGCTGGCGCTGCACGCCGACTCCGGCGATCTCGCCGCCGCGACCCGCCGCTGCGTCGGGATGGGCAAATGCCTGAACACCACAGGTGGGGTGATGTGCCCCAGCTACCGCGTGACGAAGGAGGAGAAGCACTCCACCCGTGGTAGGGCGCACCTGCTGTTCGAGATGCTGGCCGGCCGCGTCGTCCGCCGCGGCTGGCGCTCGCCGGAGGTCCGGGACGCGCTGGACCTGTGCCTGTCGTGCAAGGGCTGCAAGTCTGACTGCCCGGTCGATGTCGACATGGCTACCTACAAGGCCGAGTTCCTGCACCACCACTACCGGCGCCGCATCCGCCCGGCCGCGCACTACTCGATGGGTTTCCTGCCGTTGTGGCTGGCCGCCGGGCACCGCGCGCCCCGGCTGGCCAACCGGGTGCTGACCGGCCCGCTGGCGCCCGCGATCAAACGGCTCGGCGGGATCGACGCGCGGCGCGAGGTGCCGCAGCTGGCCGCGCGGACACTACAGGCGTGGTGGTCCGGTCGGCGCACGATCGCCGATCCCACCACTCGCGTAGTGCTGTTCCCGGACACCTTCACCAACCACTTCGACCCGCACATCGGCCGCGACGCCGTCGCGGCGCTCGAAGCGCTCGGACACGCCGTGGAAATGCCGCGCGAACCGGTCTGCTGTGGACTCACCTGGCATTCGACCGGGCAGCTTCGCATCGCCCGCGCCGTGACCCGCCGCACCGCACGCCTGCTCCGCCCGCAGCTGGACCGCGGCCTGCCGGTGGTCGGCCTCGAACCCAGCTGCACGGCGTTCCTGCGCAACGATGCGCTCGAACTCGCGCCGCACGACCCAGACGTCGCCGCGCTGGCCGCCGCGACCACGACCTTCGCCGAGCAGGTCGAGCCGACCCGCGCGCGGTGGCAGCGGGAGACCGGGCCGGAGGCGCTGGTGCAGGTCCACTGCCACCAGCACGCCGAACTCGGCTTCGCCGCCGATCAGGCCGCATTGGACGCCACGGGAACCCGCGCGCGAGTGCTGGACTCCGGCTGCTGCGGCCTGGCGGGCAACTTCGGCTTCGAACGCGGCCACTACGACGTGTCGATCGCCTGCGCCGAACAGGTCCTGCTCCCGGCCGTGCGAGCGGCCGGCTCCGGCACCGAGATCGTGGCCGACGGCTTCAGCTGCCGGACCCAGCTCCGCCAGACCACCGACGCCGAACCAGTCCACCTCGCCAGCCTCGTCGCCCGCGCCCTCGGCGTTCCGTGACCGGGGGTGGCGGATGCGACACACTCTCCGGGGAATGCACAGGCGGCCAAGCCGCGTTGCCCCGGTACGCCCGCAACCGCCCAGGAGGGAAAGCACATGGCAACGGTCGAGCTGACCACCGAGAACTTCGACGAGGTCGTCTCCGGCAACGAGTTCGTGATCATCGACTTCTGGGCCGACTGGTGCGGCCCGTGCAAGATGTTCGCGCCGGTCTTCGAGCGCAGCGCCGAGAAGCACGACGACATCGTCTTCGCCAAGGTGGACACCGAAGCCCAGCCGCAACTCGCCGGGGCCTTCGAAGTCCGCTCCATCCCGACGCTGGCGATCGTCCGCGACAACGTCCTGGTCTTCCAGCAGCCCGGCGCCCTGCCGGAGAACGTCTTCGAAGACCTCATCCGCCAGGCCCGCGAACTCGACATGGAAGAAGTCCGCAACAGCGCGAAGGAATGACCAGCATTCGTTGGGCTCGTCTTGCGTAGCGGTGCGGGTAGCGGCACCTCAGGGGCCTTCCCGCTGTGGGATCCCCGACTCATGAATGACCAATTCACCACGTCGAGGCTGTCCTCGCTGGGAGAACCCCGGAGGGGTGGGCACCGTGAACCCACGGCGGTGCAAGTTGCGAGGGTGGGCCAAGCGGCTGCGCCGCTTCAAAGACGCAAGTCGCTAGAAGCCTGGTTCGAAGGACTCCCCGACCGCGGTGTGCAGCACGCCCGGCAGCGCGCTGATCTCCTCGACCAGCGCGGCTGCCGGCACCTTCCCGCGCAGCCGCAGCGCGACCATCACCGTCCGCTGCCGCTCGTCGTCGGTGTCCTCGCGCTCGACCTCCAGGTCCATCACCGTCCACCCGCGGCTGGTGCACAGCGTCAGCACGCTCCGCAGCACGCCGTACCCGTCGAGGTAGCCGACGCGCAGCACCTGCGGCTCCCGCAACGACTTGCGCATCAACCGCAACAGCCGCGGATAGCCCAGCGCCACGAGGAAGTGCACCGCCGTCGCCGCCGCTGCCAGCAGCACCAGGCCGCTGCCGCAGGCCATGCCGATCGCGGCGACCAGCCACACCGTGGCCGCGGTCGTCAGGCCGCGCACCGCGTCCCGGCGCACGAAGATCAACCCGCCGCCGATGAACCCGATGCCCGAGACCACCTGCGCCGCCACCCGCGACGGGTCGAACGAGACCCTGTCGAAGGCCAGCAGGTCACCGAAGCCGTACTTGGACACCAGCACGAACAGCGCCGCTCCGACGCCGACCAGGGCGTGCGTGCGCAGCCCGGCGCTCTTGGCCCGGACCTCCCGCTCCAGCCCGACCAGGCTGGACAGCAGCAGCGCAGTGCCCAGCTCGACGAGCAGCGGAACCTCGCCGAACCCGGCTACTACCGCATCAGACACCCTTGGAACGTAACGCACCGCCGCCGCGCGGTCACGATCAGCTCGACCGCCGCGGCCGCCGGGCCAGGTAGGCCACCGCGGGCGGCAGGTTGCGCCAGACCGTCCGGCTGATCACCGTCTCCTCGAACTCGGCCCGCAGGTCCGCGAGCTGCCGGCGAGCCGGCGGGGCCCACCGCGTCCAGGTGTAGGCGAACTGCGTGTACGCGCCGCCGGGCGCCAGCGACTCGGCGACCAGCCGGATCAGCGGCACCCCGGCCACCGGCGCGTGCGCCACCCACGGCAGCCCGCTGACCACGACGTCGGCCCGCAAACCCCGCTCCCGCAGCAACTCCGGCAGCTCCCGGGCGTTCGCGCACACCGACTCCACCGCCGGGAACCGCTCCCCCAGCTCCGCCGCCCACCTCGGGTTGAGCTCCAGCGCCAGGTGCCGCCCGCGGCCGCCCAGGCGGCGCTGGATCGCCTCGGTGAACGCGCCGGTCCCCGGCCCGAGCTCGACGACCACCGGGTCGCCCGAGTGCGGGACCGGCGCGACCATCTGCTCGGCCAACGACCGGGAACTGGGACCGACCGCAGCGGTCGTGGTCGGCGATTTGACGAACTCCCACAGAAAACCCGCTGCCTGGCCCACCGGCGCTCCCGTCGCTAAGGCAACCTCCGGCCGGCGAACATCGACACCCCGGCCGCGATGATCGCGGTGAGCGTACCCAGCACCAACCACGGCTTGCTGGCATCTGTGTGCTTGGTCTCGTAGCCGATCTGCTCGCCGAGCGTCGCGTACACCTCGCGCAGCTGCTCCGCGCTGGCGGCCTTGTGGAACTCGCCGCCGGAGAGCCGGGCGATCTCCTGCATCGCGTCATCGTCGACCTCGACCCACTCCTGCTCGCCCTGGATCTCGATGCTGCCGTGCTTGGTGCCGAACGAGATCGTGGAGATCGGGATGCCGGCCTGCTTGGCCTCCTTGGCCTTCGTGTAGGCGCCGCGCGGTGCGTCCAGGTCGCGCGGGATCGTCTGCCCGCCGTCGGCCATCAGCACGATCCGCGCCGGCGGCGCCCCGGCCGGGCCGCCGACCATCTTGCCGAACGAGTCGATCGCCTGCATCGAGGCGTTGATCCCGTCGCCGGTGGCCGTCGCCTCCGCCAGCTTCAGGCTGTCGATGGCCTGCTTGACGCCGGCCCGGTCGGTCGTCGGCATCACCAGCACCGTCGCGGTGCCCGCGAAGGACACCAGCCCGAGGTTGATGCCCGGCGTCAGCTTGTCGGCGAACTCCTTCGCCGCGACCTTCGCGGCCTCCAGCCTGCTGGGCTCGACGTCGGTGGCCTTCATCGACAGGGACACGTCGATGGTGAGCATCACCGTGGCCCGGTTGCGCGGGATCCGCTGCTCGGCGGTCGGGCCGGTCAGCGCCACCGTCAGCATGATCAGCGCCACTCCCAGCAGCGCCGGCGGCACGTGCTTCCACCAGCCCTGCCGCTTCGAGGCGACCTGGTCGAGCACCTCCAGGTTGCTGAACCGCAGCGTGTCCCGGCGGCGGCGCCGCAGGGCCCACACGTAGCCGACGACCAGTGCCGTGACCACCAACAACAGCAGGAACCACCACGGCGTGGCGAATCCCGACAAACTCAACATCAAGCAGCTCCTCCGGACCAACCCCGCTTGCGCGCAACGACGAACCGCACCACGTCGGCGATCCAGTCCGAATCCGTGCGCAGCGCCAGGTGCGCGCACCCGGCGCGCCGCAGCACGGCGGCGACCTCATCGCGGTGCGCCGCCGCCGCGGCGGCGAATTCCTTGCGCAGCACCGGGGTGGTGTGCACTTCCCGCCGCTTCCCCGTTTCCGGGTCCGACAGCAGCACGGTGCCGACATCGGGCAGTTCCAGATCGCGCGGGTCCAGCACCTCGATCGCCAGCAGCGAATGGCGAGCCCCCAGGCCGCGCAGCGCGCGCTGCCAATCCGTCGGGCCCAGGAAGTCCGAGATCACCACCGCGAGCCCACGTCGCCGAGGCGGCCGGCGCAACGACTCCAGCAGCTTCGCGAGATCACCACGGGTGCCTTCCGCCGCGCGCGGCGTCTCGGCCACCTTCTTCAGCAACGCCCGCGCGTACGCCGCGCCACCGCGCGCGGGCAACCGGACCTGCCCGGTGCCGTTGTCCACCACCGCACCGATCCGGTTGCCGCCGCCGCTGGTCAGGAACATGACCGCGGCCAGCGCCGCGACGGCCAGTTCCCGCTTGTCGCTGGCCGCCGAGCCGAAGTCCAGGCTCGGCGAGAGGTCCATCGCCACCCAGGTCTCCAGCTCGCGGTCGGCCACCGTCTGCCGGATGTGCGGTTCGGCGGTGCGGGCGGTGACCGCCCAGTCCATCCGCCGCACGTCGTCGCCGGGCTGGTAGACCCGGGCCTCGCCGGGCTCGGACCCCGGGCCCGGCACCAGGCCCAGGTGATTGCCCTGCAACAGGCCGTCGAGGCGGCCGCGCACGCTCAGCTCCAGCGTCCGCAGCGCGACCTCCAGCTGGCCCGTGTCCAGGGCCGGCGGCGCCCACGGCGGGCGGCCGTCGCGGCCGGAATGGGATGTCGCCGACACCGCTGCGTCGCTCCTCACTGGTGCGGGTTCGGCCCGAGGTGCGGCTGCTGCTGCGCGTAGCCGACCGGGCCGGCCGGGCCCACCGGAGCGGGCGGGCCTGCCTGCGGCCGTGCCGACACCTGCGGCAGCGGCACGGTCTGCAGGACCCGGCTGACGATGTGCTCGACCGGGATCCCGTCGGCCAGCGCGTCGTAGGACAGCACCAGGCGGTGCCGCAGCACGTCCGGCACCACGTCCACCACGTCCTGCGGCAGCACGTAGTCCCGGCCGCGGACCAGGGCCAGCGCCCGCGAGGCGGCGATGATGCCGAGGCTGGCGCGCGGCGAGGCGCCGTAGGACACCCAGCCGGCGATGTCGGAGAGGCCGTGCTCGTTGGGCAACCGGGTGGTCACGACCAGCCGCACGACGTAGTCGACCAGCGCGTGGTGCACGAACACGCCGGCGGCCACGTTCTGCAGGCGGATCAGCTCGTCGGGGTTGAGCACCGGGTTGGGTTCCGGCGCCGCCACGCCCATCCGGTAGATGATCTCCCGCTCCTCCTCCGCCGAGGGGTACTCGACGGGCAGCTTGAACAGGAAGCGGTCCCGCTGCGCCTCCGGCAGCGGGTAGACGCCCTCGTTCTCGATCGGGTTCTGGGTGGCCAGCACGAGGAACGGGGCGGGCATCGGGAAGCTCTGGCCGCCGATGGAGACGTGCCGCTCGGCCATGACCTCCAGCAGCGCCGACTGGACCTTCGCCGGCGCGCGGTTGATCTCGTCGGCGAGCACGAAGTTCGCCAGCACCGGGCCGAGCTCGACGTCGAAGCGCTCGCTGCCCTGCCGGTAGATCCGGGTGCCGAGGATGTCGGCGGGCACCAGGTCCGGGGTGAACTGCAGGCGGGAGAACGAGCCGCCCACGACCCGCGCGAAGGTCTCCACGGCGAGCGTCTTGGCGACGCCGGGCACGCCTTCGAGCAGGATGTGGCCCTTGGCCAGCAGCCCGGTCAGCACCCGCTCCACGAGCCGGTCCTGGCCGACGATCACCCGCTTGACCTCGAAGACGGTGCGCTCCAGCAGCTGCGCGTCCCGCGCCGGGGTGCTCACCTGGTCCGCCGGGCGCGCCGCCGCGGCTCCGGCGCCCCCGCTCTCACCGTTGCCGGCCTCGGTCACTTCTCCCAGCCTCCTGTCGTCGATTCGGCCATTCGTGGCCGATCAAGATCCTGACACGCGCCGATCGCAGGCTCGCGCGGGGGCAATGCCCCACGCACACCCAACCGCACGTGCGGTGTGACCGCTGTTAAGCGATTCATTTCACTCTTCGCTGAAGTTATAGATACTACGAGCATGAAAGCGGCGGCCTTCCCGGGACGAGCCGCTCACTCGGTTCTTCGGGTTTCGCGGGCCCGGCGGAGGTCCTCGGGGGTATCCACATCGGACGCTTCCGCCCCGGATGCGGGAATCAGCAGCGGCGCCAACGGCGCGAAGGCGGAGCGGATCGAGCCGTTGCGCGCCTCCCCCGGCATCGCCTCCCGGAGCGCGGCGGTCCGCCACACCCCCACCAGCCACTGCGGTTCGCCCGCGTCGTCGGCCAGCACCGCGCCGGGAGCTCCGGGATCGGCGAGGAGCGCCTCCAGCAGGCGCGAGATCGTCGCCGGCTCCAGGTGCGGATGATCTCCGGCGAGCACGGCGACCAGCCGCGCCGACGCAGGCAACCTCCGCAACCCGGCGTGCACGCCGGCCAGCGGGCCGCCGCCCGGCGGCTCCTCCAGGGTCCACTCGACCGCCCTGGCCGTCTCCCGCTGCGGCCCGACCACGATCACCGGATCCGCCGCCGCCACGGCGTCGAGGGTGCGGTCCAGCAACGACCGGCCGCCGACCGGCAGCAAGACCTTGTCCACGCCGCCGAGCCGACGCGCCCGACCGCCCGCCAGCACGAGTGCCGCGAATTCCACCGCCACGCCGCGCAATGCTCCCAGCCGCCCGGAACCCGCGGCCAACCGGACCGCGAATGGGTTCCGCTCCCGGCCTTCACGAGCAGCCGGCCGCGCCACGCAAGACCATCACTTGGCCTTGCTGTGCACGACCTTCCGGAGACCGGTAGGCCCGAGCTGGGACTCCGGGCCTCAGAGCATGCGGACCGCGTACGGGGCGATGCCGCCGTAGCGGACGGCGGTGACCCGGACCCGCGAGCCCGAGTACGGCGCCTCCACCATCTTTCCGCCGCCGAGGTAGAGCGCCACGTGGTGGATCCGGCCGCTGTCCTGCCAGAACAGCATGTCGCCGCGCCGCATCTGCGACACCGGCACCCGGCGGCCGGACTGGTACTGGTAGCCGCTGTAGTGGTCGAGGCCGACGCCGGCCCCGGCGAAGGCGTAGATCATCAGGCCCGAGCAGTCGAACCCGACCTTGGCGTAGTCGCCGTAGGAGTCCGCGACTCCGCCGTCCCGGATGCCCCGCGACGGGCCGCGCGAAGTCCCGCCGCCCCACGCGTACTGCACGCCCAGCTGGGACAGCGCCCGCCCGACGACCACCTCGACCGACCGCCCGCTGGGCCGCGGCCCCGCACCCGCCGATGGAGCGGTGACCGTGCTGTTCGACGCGGCCTGCGCGGCCGCAGCGGCCTCCTCCTCGCGCTGCTTCGCAGCTTGCCAGCTCTCGTACCGGCCGCGCTGCGCTTCCAGGCCCGCCACGTGCGAACGCGCCTCGGCGAGCTGCGCTTCCACGCCGGCCTTGTCTGCCTCCAGCCGACGCGCTTGCTCCGCCTGCGTCTCCTGCGCCGTGATGGCCGCCTGCTCCGCGGCCTCCGCGGCGCTGCGCGCCTGATCGGCGGCGAGGCGCTTCGCCTCCGCGTCCTGCAGCGCCGCCCGGGTCAGCGAGTCCTTGTTGACCTTCTCGATCCGCGCCCGCTCCAGGTCGTCCATGACGTCGAGCTGGGACTCGCTGATCGCGTCCAGGAAGACCGCCCGGTCGAGCACGTCCTGCGGGGTCTTCGAGCCGATGAAGGCCGTGGCCGAGCCGATCGTGCTGCCCTGCCGGTAGCTGCTGGCCGCGAACTGGTCGAGCCGCTTGCGCTGCTCCTCGATCTGCCTGGCCGCGGAGTCGGCCTCGGCTCCGGCCGCCTCGGCGGCGCGGCGGGCATCGTCGTAGGCGCGTTCGGCGCGGCTGAGGTCGACCCGCGCCTTGTTCGCGTCCTCCATCTTGAGCTCGACCTGGGACTGCAGGCCGATCAGCTGCGACTCCGCATCGGCGAGCCGGTTTGCCAGCTCCCCCACCTGGCTCGCCGTGCTCTGCGCCGTCTCGCGGCCCGCGCTTATCTCGGCGTCGCTGGGGTTGGGCGGCGGGGGTGGCACCGCGAGGGCACTGCCGGACGCCGCCAGGCCGACTGCCGTCAGCAGCGTGATCGTGGCAATGCTCCGCGCGCGGAGCACTCCTCGGGTTCGCGACACGACCGTCACCTCCAGCTGATGCGCCCGATCGGCGGTCGATCAATGGGCCGAATGGAGTCACACGACAGCCAGGAACTTTGCCACTCGTGTCCCGATTGCACCACTCGACACGATCACGACTCGTGCAACATCAGCCACACGTGTCACATCGATGGAGGGACGTTCACCCCCAGGTGCTGGGGTCACCCCAGGTGCGCAGGGGGTTCGGCGAGTCGATCAGCGGCGCCGCGACCAGCTCCGGCAGCACCTCGACCAGCGGCTCGCGCAGCACCGCCGACGCCACGTCGTCGTACGGGGTCGGCTCGGCGTTGCAGATGACCAGCGCCGCGCCCGCCTTCACGGCCAGCTCCACGAAGCCCGCCGCCGGGTACACCGTCAGCGAGGTGCCGGCCGCGACGAACAGGTCGCAGTTCAGCGTCGCGCGTTGGGCGTCGCGCAGGACGTCGGGGTCCAGGGACTGTCCGAAGGAGACGGTCGCCGACTTGAGGATGCCACCGCAGGAACGGCAGGGCGGGTCCGGCTCGCCGGCCGCCACCCGTTCCAGCGCGGCGCTCATCGGGCCCGTCGCCCCGCAGTCCAGGCACACCGTCCGGTAGATCGTGCCGTGCAGCTCCAGGACCCGGTCGCGGTCCAGGCCGGCGCGCTGGTGCAGCTCGTCGATGTTCTGCGTCAGCAGCGCGCCCAGCCGCCCGGAGCGGTCGAGGTCGACGAACGCGCGGTGGGCGGCGTTGGGCTCGGCACGCCAGGCCGAGTGCTCGGCGCGGTTGCGCCACGCCTCCTCGCGGACCTGCGGATCGGCGATGTAGCTGTCGATGTCGGTGAGCCGCTGGGCGGCCGGGTTCTTGGTCCACACGCCGTTGGGGCCGCGGAAGTCCGGAATCCCGGAGGCCGTCGACACCCCGGCGCCGGTGAGGGCGGTGATCCGGCGCGCGCGGCCGAACAGTTCGCGGGCGCGCTGCCAGTCCGCGCCGTCGGCCGTGCCTCGCTGCATCACGACTCCACGGTGCCATGGACCGACCCGCCGAGGCGTGCGCGGGGGCCGTTCCGCTGCTCACACCGCCCGGACCTGCGCTTGTGAAGGCCGGTTTGCACCGTGGTAACGATCGGCGCGCCCGCTCGAAACACCCGGTTCCTACCTTCGGAGCAATCCGACGAGAGGAGCCGAGTTGACCGCGAGAGCCAAGGCCAGCGGCCGCTGGATCGAGGGCTGGGATCCCGAGGACGAGCGGTTCTGGGAATCCACCGGCAAGCGCGTGGCGCGGCGGAACCTGATCTTCTCGATCCTCTCGGAGCACATCGGCTTCTCCGTCTGGAGCATCTGGTCGGTGCTGGTGCTGTTCATGTCGCCGGACATCGGCCTGCCATTCACCGCGGCCGAGAAGTTCCTGCTGGTGATCACCCCGAACCTGGTGGGCGCCGTGCTGCGGCTGCCCTACGCCGCCGCGGTCACCCGCTTCGGCGGCCGCAACTGGACGGTCTTCAGCTCCGCCGTGCTGCTGGTGCCGACCGCGCTGGCGTTCCACTTCGTGCAGCAGCCGGGCACGCCGCTGTGGGTGTTCATGCTGATCGGCGCCGCGGCCGGGGTCGGCGGCGGCAACTTCGCGTCGTCGATGACGAACATCACGACCTTCTACCCGCAGCGCCACCAGGGCTGGGCGCTGGGGCTCAACGCGGGCGGCGGAAACCTCGGCGTGGCGGCGATCCAGGTCGTCGGCCTGCTGGTGATCGCCGCCGCGGGCAACACCCACCCGTCCTACGTCGCGGCGATCTACCTGCCGCTGATCGTGGTGGCCGCCCTGTGCGCGGCGCTGTTCATGGACAACGTGGACGCGGTGCGGGCCCGGCCCGGCGCGTTGCGCGAGGCCGCCGCGAACAAGCACACGTGGTGGGTCTCGTTCCTCTACATCGGAACGTTCGGCTCGTTCATCGGTTACAGCTTCGCCTTCGGCCTGGTGCTGCAGACCGAGTTCGGCTTCACCCCGCTGCAGGCCGCGAGCTGGACCTTCCTCGGCCCGCTGATGGGCTCGGTGTCCCGGCCGTTCGGCGGCTGGCTGGCCGACCGGCTGGGCGGCGCCCGGGTCACCCTCGGGGCCTTCGCCGGCATGACGGCGGGCACCGGGGCGCTGCTGTTCGCGTCGTCGCAGGGCTCCTTCGCGCTCTACCTCGCGGCGTTCATCGCGCTGTTCGTGCTGACCGGCATCGGCAACGGCTCGACCTACAAGATGATCCCCGCGATCTTCGCCAAGGAGGCCGAGGACGACGTGACCGACGGCGGCGAGGCCATCGCGGCCTTCGCCCGGGCCCGGCGGATGTCCGGCGCGGTGATCGGCATCGCCGGCGCGATCGGTGCGCTCGGCGGCGTGGGCATCAACCTCGCCTTCCGGGCCTCCTACGGCGGCGCGGCCGCCAACGGCGATGCCGCCCTGACGACGTTCCTCGGCTACTACGTGGTGTGCGGGCTCGTCACCTGGGTGGTGTACCTGCGCGGGTCTCTCAAGAGCGCGCCCGCACCGCGGCCGGCTCAGGAGCCGTCGAAAGCCGAGGTCGGTCGTGCCTGACATCCGGACCGTTGCCACCCACTGCCCCTACTGCGCCCTGCAGTGCGGCACCCGGCTGACGCGCGAGCGGCGCGGCGTGTCGGTGCGGCCGACGGACTTCCCGGTGAACCGGGGCGGGCTGTGCCAGAAGGGCTGGACCGCGCCTGCCCTGCTGGACGTCCCGGACCGGCTGCGGAACCCGCTGGTGCGCCGCGGCGGCGAGCTCGTGCCGGTCGACTGGGACACCGCGCTGGGCACCGTCGCCGCCGGCATCGACCGGGTGCGGCGCGAGCACGGGCCGGACGCGGTCGGGGTGTTCGGCGGTGGCGGGCTGACCAACGAGAAGGCCTACCTGCTCGGCAAGTTCGCCCGGCTGGCGCTGGGCACCAGCCAGATCGACTACAACGGCCGGTTCTGCATGTCCTCGGCCGCGGCCGCCGGCAACGCCGCCTTCGGCGTCGACCGGGGACTGCCGTTCCCGGTCACCGATCTCGGCGGCGCGGACGTGGTGCTGCTGGCCGGGGCGAACCCGGCCGAGACCATGCCGCCGCTGATGCAGCACCTGAGCGCCGCGCAGCTGGTGGTCATCGATCCCCGGCGCACGGCGACCGCCGAGCGCGCCGCGCTCCACCTGCGGCCCGCCCCGGGCACCGACCTGGCGCTGGTGCTCGGGCTGCTGCACATCGCCGTGGTCGACGGCTGGTCCGACACCGCCTACATCCGGTCCCGGACCACGGGCTTCGACGCGGCGTGGCAGCGGGCGACGACCTGGTGGCCGGAGCGCGCCGAGCGGGTCACCGGGGTTCCGGTGACGGCGCAGCGGCAGGCGGTGCGGATGCTCGCCGAGGCCGAGAGCGCTTACGTGCTCACCGGTCGCGGAGCCGAGCAGCACAGCAAGGGCGTGGACACCGTGTCCGGGTTCATCAACCTCGCCCTCGCGCTCGGCCTGCCGGGCCGGCCCGGTCGCGGCTACGGCTGCCTCACCGGTCAGGGCAACGGTCAGGGCGGGCGCGAGCACGGCCAGAAGGCCGATCAGCTGCCCGGGTACCGGATGATCACCGATCCCGCCGCGCGGGCGCACGTGGCCGGGGTCTGGGGCGTGCCGCCCGAGGTGCTGCCCGGTCCGGGCCGCAGCGCCTACGAGCTGCTCGACGCCGCGGGCCGCGCCGACGGACCCCGGGCGCTGCTGGTCTTCGGCTCCAATCCGGCGGTTTCGGCGCCCAACGCCGGTCACGTCGTCGAGCGGCTGTCCGCTTTGGACCTGCTGGTGGTGGCCGACTTCGTGCCCTCGGAGACCGCGGAGCTGGCCGACGTGGTGCTGCCGGTGACGCAGTGGGCCGAGGAGGAGGGCACCATGACCAACCTCGAAGGCCGCGTGCTGCGGCGCCGCCGGTTGCAGGTGCCGCCCGGCCACGCCCGCAGCGATCTCGAAGTGCTGCACGGCCTGGCGGTTCGGCTCGGCGAGCCCGGCCACCGCTACCCCACTTCGCCCCGGGAGGTCTTCGACGAGCTGCGCCGCGCGTCGGCCGGCGGCAAGGCCGACTACAGCGGCATCACCTACGACCGCCTCGATTCCGGCGAGGCCCTGCACTGGCCCTGCCCCGACCCGGAACATCCCGGCACGCCGCGCCTCTTCCTCGACGGCTTCGCGCATCCGGACGGACTGGCCCGGTTCGCGGCCGTGGAGCACCGCGATCCGGCCGAGACGCCGCAGGAGGCGTTCCCGCTGACCGCGACCACCGGCCGGGTGCTGGCGCAGTACCAGTCCGGGGCGCAGACGCGGCGGGTGGCCGAGCTCAACGAGGCGTCCGCCGAGGCTTTCGTGGAGATCCACCCGGACACCGCCGACCGCGCCGGCCTCGCCGAAGGCGCCCTCGCCCGGGTCACGTCGCCGCGCGGCAGCGCGCTGGCGCGCGTGCGGGTCGTCGCCACGATGCGCACCGACACCGTGTTCCTGCCGTTCCACTTCCCCGGCCCGGGGCGGGCGAACCTGCTCACCGGCGACGCGCTGGACCCGCGCAGCCGGATGCCGGAGTTCAAGGTCAGCGCCGTGCGGATCGAGCCCGCCGAGGAGGTGGCCGCCCGATGAACCGCATCGTCATCGTCGGCAACGGGCCCGCCGCGCACCGGCTGGTCGAGCGGCTGCGCGCGCACGGCCACGCGGGCCCGATCACGGTGCTGGGCTGCGAGGAACACCCCGCCTACAACAGGGTTCTGCTCGGCGCGGTCCTGGACCGGACGCTGACCCCCGCAACCCTGGCACTGCCCATCGTGGACGCCGAGGTGCACCTGCGGGTCACCGCCACCGAGATCGACCGCGCCCGGCGCGTGGTGCGCACCGACACCGGCGACGAGCACCCGTACGACGTGCTCGTGCTGGCCACCGGCTCCCGGGCGCGGCTACCCGAGATCCCCGGGCTGGGCGGCGAACGCCTGCAGGCGCTGCGCACGCTCGCCGACTGCGCGCGGATCGGCTCCGCCGCAGGACCGGTCGCGGTGCTCGGCGGCGGGATCCTCGGCGTCGAGGCGGCGCGGGCGCTGCTGGCGCGCGGGCACGAGGTGACGCTGGTGCACCCGAATCCGCACCTGATGGACCGGCAGCTCGACGACGTTGGCGGGCGCCTGCTCGCCGAGCGGCTGGGCAAGCTCGGCGTCGAGCTCCGGCTCGGCCGCCGGGCGGTCGCCTACCGGCGCGGGCAGCTCGTCCTGGACAGCAGCGATGTGGTGCCGGCCGGCCTCGTCGTGGCGTGCACCGGAGTCACCGCGGAGACCGGGCTGGCGGTGCGGGCCGGATTGCCGGTGCGGCGCGGGATCGTCGTCGACGACCGGCTGCGCACCAGCGATGCGCGCATCCACGCCATCGGAGACTGCGCCGAGCACGACGGCGAGGCGTCCGGCCTGATCGCCTCCGCCTGGGAGCAGGCCGACGCGCTGGCGGAGCTGCTCGCCGGCGGCGACGCGCGCTACCGCGGGACACGCACCGTCACCCGGCTCAAGGCCCGCGGCATCGACCTCGCCTCGATCGGTTCGGTCGACTGCCTCCAGAGCACGGACGCCGAGGTGGTGACGCTGTCGGACCCGGCCCGCGGCCGCTACGCGAAGCTCGCGCTGCGCGAGGAGCGGATCGCCGGCGCGGTGCTGTTCGGCTTCCCGGAGGCGATCGCGGCGGTCAGCCAGCTGCACGACCGCGACCTGCCGGTGCCCACCGACCGCCTCGCGCTGCTGCTGGGCACGCTGGCCGCCGTACCTGGCGCGCCCGCTGAGCTGCCCGACGACGCGGTGATCTGCCGCTGCAACAACGTGACCAAGAAGGCCCTGACCGCCGCCTGGCAGGGCGGCGCCCGCTCGGTCCCCGAGCTGGCCAGGGCGACGCGGGCGACCACCGGCTGCGGAGGCTGCGTCGACGACGTCGGCCGCCTCTGCGGCGCGCTGGCCGACCGCACCGAACATCAGAAGGAGGGCGCGGCATGACCCGCACGCTCGTCGTCGTCGGCCACGGGATGGTCGGCCACCGGCTCGTCGAAGCGCTCCGGGAGCGCGACGCGGACGGCACCTGGCGGATCGTCGTCCTCGGCGAGGAATCCCGGCCCGCCTACGACCGGGTGGCGCTCTCGTCCTACTTGGACGGCAAGAGCGCCGAGGACCTGAGCCTCGTCGACCACGAGCTGCTGGACGACCCGCTGGTCGACCTGCGGCTGGGCATCGGCGCGACCGGCATCGACCGGGCGGCCCGCACGGTGTCCACATCGGATGGTGCGGAACTGCGCTACGACGCGCTGGTGCTGGCCACCGGCTCACGGCCGTTCGTGCCGCCGGTGCCCGGCCACGACCTCGACGGCTGCTTCGTCTACCGCACCATCGAGGACCTCGACGCGATCCGCGCCGCCGCGACCGAAGGCGAGCCCGGCGTCGTCATCGGCGGCGGCCTGCTCGGGCTGGAGGCCGCGAACGCGCTGCGGCTGCTGGGCATGCGCGCGCACGTCGTGGAGATGGCGCCACGGCTGATGCCGCTGCAGGTCGACGAGGGCGGCGGTCAGGTGCTCGGCCGGCTGGTCGGCGATCTCGGCCTGACGGTGCACTGCGGTGCCGCGACGAAGTCCATCGACGGTGACGGGCGCGTCCGCGGGGTCACGCTGGCCGACGGCACCGTGATCGACACCGAGGTCGTGGTGTTCTCCGCCGGCGTCCGGCCGCGCGACGAGCTCGCCGACCTCGCCGGGCTGGCGCGCGCGGAACGCGGCGGGTTCCTGGTCGACGCGAGCTGCCGCACCAGCGACGAGAACATCTGGGCCATCGGCGAATGCGCCGCGGTGGAAGGCCGCTGCTACGGCCTGGTGGCGCCCGGCTACAGCATGGCCGAGGGCGTCGCGGAGCAGCTCCTCGCCCTCGGCGAGGGGACCTTCCCCGGCGCGGACCTGTCCACCAAGCTCAAGCTGCTCGGCGTCGACGTCGCCAGCTTCGGCGACGCCCACGCCCAGACCGACGGCGCTCTGGAGGTCGTCTACGCCAACAACGCCGCGGGCACCTACGCCAAGCTCGTGCTCAGCGACGATGCGCGGATCCTGCTCGGCGGCGTCCTCGTCGGCGACGCGACCGCCTACTCGGTGCTGCGGCCGCTGATCGACCGCGAACTGCCCGCTCCGCCGGAACAACTGCTGCTGCCCGCAGGCTCCGGCGTCGACGCGGGCGCGCTGCCCGCCGACGCGACGGTCTGCTCCTGCAACAACGTGTCCAAAGAGGACATCACGTCGGCGATCGCCGGGCAGGGGCTCACCGACGTGCCCGGGATCAAGGCCTGCACGAAGGCCGGCACCAGCTGCGGCTCGTGCGTGCCGATGCTGAAGAACCTGCTCGCCGAATGCGGCGTGACCGCCTCCAAGGCGCTGTGCGAGCACTTCCCGCAATCCCGCGCGGAACTGTTCGAGATCGTCCGGGCCACCGGGATCGGCTCGTTCTCCGAGCTGATCGGCAGGCACGGCAGCGGTCACGGCTGCGACATCTGCAAGCCCGCCGTCGCCTCCATCCTGGCCAGCCTCGGCCACGGCCACATCCTCGACGGCGAGCAGGCCGGGCTGCAGGACACCAACGACCGGTTCCTGGCCAACATGCAGCGCAACGGCACCTACTCGGTGGTGCCCCGGGTGCCCGGCGGCGAGATCACGCCGGAGAAGCTGATCGTGCTCGGCGAGGTCGCCAGGGACTTCGGCCTCTACACCAAGATCACCGGCGGGCAGCGCATCGACCTGTTCGGCGCCCGGGTGGAGCAGCTGCCGCTGATCTGGCGGCGGCTGGTGGACGCCGGGTTCGAATCCGGCCACGCCTACGGCAAGGCGCTGCGCACCGTGAAGTCCTGCGTCGGCAACGACTGGTGCCGCTACGGCGTGCAGGACTCGGTCAGCATGGCCATCCGGCTGGAGCTGCGGTACCGGGGTCTGCGGGCGCCGCACAAGATCAAGGCCGGCGTGTCCGGCTGCGCCCGCGAGTGCGCCGAGGCGCGCGGCAAGGACTTCGGCGTGATCGCCACCGACAAGGGCTGGAACCTCTACGTCGGCGGCAACGGCGGCTTCACCCCGCGGCACGCCGACCTGCTGGCCGCCGACCTCGACGACGAGCGGCTGATCAGGATCATCGACCGGTTCCTGATGTTCTACGTGCGCACCGCCGACCGGCTGCAGCGCACCTCGGCGTGGCTGGAGGCGCTCGACGGCGGCCTCGACCACCTGCGGGAGGTGGTGGTCGAGGACTCCCTGGGCATCGCCGGGGAACTGGAGGCCGCGATGCACCGCCACGTCGAGAACTACGCCGACGAGTGGGCCGGGGTGCTGGCCGATCCCGGCAAGCTCGCCCGCTTCGTGTCGTTCGTCAACGCCCCCGACGCGCCGGATCCGACGATCCGCTTCGTCCAGGAGCGCGGCCAGATCCGGCCCGGCCCGGTCGCGCTCCCGATGCCCGCCATCCCGAACCAGGAGGTGCTCACGTGAACTGGCAACAGATCTGCGAACTCGACCTGCTGTCGCCCGAGTTCGGGCTGCCCGCGCTGATCAGCGACCACGCGGTGGCGCTGTTCCGCACCCGCGACGACGAGCTGTTCGCCGTCGGCAACGTGGACCCGTTCTGCGGGGCCGGCGTGATGAGCCGCGGCATCGTCGGCGACCGCGACGGCGAACCCACGGTCGCCTCGCCGATGCTCAAGCAGGTCTTCTCGTTGCGGACCGGGCTGTGCCTGGACGACCCGGGCGCGCGGCTGCCGGTCTACCCGGTGCGGCGCCGGGCCGACGTGGTGGAGGTCGCCGTCCCTTGATCGACGAACTCGCTGGTTACACCGTCGCGGTGACAGCGGCGCGACGGGCCGACGAGCTCGGTTCCCTGCTGGAGCGCCGCGGCGCGCGGGTCGTGCACGGCCCCGCGCTGCGGATCCTGCCGCTGGCCGACGACGCGGAACTGCGCCGTGCGAGCCGGGACTGCATCGCCGTCCCGCCGGACGTGGTCGTGGCGACCACCGGCATCGGGTTCCGCGGCTGGGTCGAGGCGGCCGAGGGCTGGGGCATCGGCACCGAGCTGCTCGACGCGCTGCGCCCGGCGCAGCTGCTGGCCCGCGGGCCGAAGGCGCGCGGGGCGGTCCGCGCCGCCGGGCTGCCCGACCCGTGGTCGCCCGCCTCGGAATCGTCGGCGGAACTGCTGGAACACCTGCTCGACCAGCCGCTGGACGGGGTCCGGGTGGCGGTGCAGCTGCACGGCCAGCCGCTGCCCGACTTCGTCGAGGCGCTGAATTGCGCGGGCGCGGAGGTCATCGAGGTCCCGGTGTACCGCTGGACCGCGCCCGCCGACATCACCGCGCTGGACAACCTGCTGACCTCGGTGTGCGCGCGGGAGGTCGACGCGGTGACGTTCACCAGCGCGCCCGCGGCGGCCAGCCTGCTGTCGCTGGCCGCCGAGCGGCGCTGCCAGGCCGAACTGCTCGACGCCCTGCGCGGGCCGGTGCTGGTCGCCTGCGTCGGGCCGGTGACGCACGCCCCGCTGGCCGATCACGGAGTTCCCGCGGTGATCCCGCAGCGGTTCCGCATCGGCGCGCTGGTGCGCTCGCTGTGCGTCGCGCTGCCGGGCCGGGCGCCGACGCTTCCGGTCGGCGGAAGGCAACTGCAGGTACGCGGGCACGCTGCCGTCGTCGACGGCGTGGTGAAACCCCTTTCGCCGCAGGGGAAGACGCTGCTGCTCGCGCTCGCCGAGCGGCCCGGCCGGGTGGTGTCGCGACGCAGCCTGGCCGAGGCGTTGAACGGCGCCGGGAACCCGGCGGACGAGCACGTCGTGGAGCAGGCCGTCGCCCGGCTGCGGGCCGCGCTGGGCGCGCCGGAGCTCGTGCAGACCGTGATCAAGCGCGGATACCGACTTCCGCTGGAACCGATGGGGAACGCACCGCGATGCGCCGATCCGCAACCCTGACTCCCCCGCTGCTGCTGGTCGCCCACGGCACCCGCGATCCCGCCGGGCCGCGGGTGGTCGAACGCCTCGCCGAAGCCGCGGCCGCCCGCCTGCGGGTGCCGGTGCACGTCGCGTACGTGGACGTCATCGGCCCGACCGTCGCGGAGGCCCTGCGGGCGGCCGGTGACGGGCCGGTGGTCGCGCTGCCCGCGTTCCTCGCAGCCGGCTTCCACGTGCGCACCGACCTGCCGGCGCAGATCGCCGCGACAGGGCACGAGGACGTGGCGGTCTGCGCTCCCCTCGGCCCAGCGCCGGAGATCGTCGAGGCGATGCTGCGGCGGTTGGTCGCCGCCGGGTGGCGGCCCGGCGACCGGGTCGCGTTCGCCGCGGCCGGTTCGTCGGACGAGCGGGCGCTGGCCGACGTGCGGACCGCGGCGCGGCTGCTCGGCCGCCGCGTCGGCCGGTGGCTGACGCCGAGCTACGTCGCCACCGCCTCGCCCGCGACCGCCGACGTGTGCGGCCCGGCCGACTTCGTCGCGCCGTACCTGCTGGCCCCGGGGTTGTTCCACCGGCGACTCGCGGAGCTGCCGGTGGCCGGCGTCGCCGAGCCGATCGGCGCGCACCCGGGCGTGATCGACCTGATCGCCCGCCGCTACCGGTCGGCGGTGCGCGATCGCGTCTCCGCCGCCTGAACTCCCGGCACCGGGATTCATCCGCGCGGATCGGGGTACTTCAACGGGATCGGCTTCAAGGCGATCTGACGCCCGGCGCGGCCTGAACGGCTGCGGTTCCGGAGGAGGGGGTGTCCCAACCATGGCCACCACGACAAGTCCGAGCACCTCGTCGACGAGCTCGGGCACCTCGCACCGCACTCGCAAGCAGCCCGCGACCAGGGCCGCCCGGGCGCGTGGCGGCACGGAGATCACCCTCCCCTACGTCACCGCCGAGCTCCACACCACCAAGGTCCACCTGCCCGGGCTCCCGGGGATGCCCGGGCGCAAGGAACTGGCCTCCGCCGTCGACACCGTGCGCGGTCAGCTGCCCTCCCGCGAGCAGGCGCTGTTCTACGGCGGGCTGACCGCCGCAGCCGCGTTCAGCCTGATCGAGTGGCCGGTGGCCGCGGCGATCGGCATCGGCACCGCGCTCGTCCAGCGCAGCGTGCACAAGGAGATCAGCGAGGCCTGATCGCGAAGGATCTCCGATGCCGCTGGGTTGGCTCCTGTCGAAGGCCGCCGAGGTCGTCGCGCCGGTGGCACGCGCGGCCCGCACGGTAGCGGTCGCGCCGGCCGACCGGCGGGTGTGGGCTGGCCGCAACCGCAGCCACCTGGAGATGCGCGGGGTGCACAGGCCCGGCACCGAGGCCGCGGCACGCGACGTCGAGCAGCGGCTGCTCGACGTCGGCGGAGTGCGCGGCGCCGAGGTGAACGGCGTGTTGGGCCGGGTCGTGGTCACGCACGATCCGGAGGTCGTGAACATCGCGGCGCTGGCCCGCGTGATCGCGGAAACCGAGGCCGAGCACGGCTTGGATGACGAGCCGATGTCGCCGCGCAGCGCGGCGCACCCGGGAAACGCCGAAGCCGTGCTCCGCGACGTGGGCGCCCTGGTCGCGAGCGTGGCCGGGCTCGGCTACTCCGCGGTCGGCGCGTTGCTGCCGGTGCGCGCCGTTTCGCCGCTGGTTCCGGCCGTGGTGTCGCTGGTGGACTCGGTGCCGTGGATGCGCGGTGCTTTGGAGCGCAAGCTCGGCCGCGCCCCGGTCGACACCACGCTGGCGCTGGGCGGCGCCATCACGCACGGCCTGGCCCGCCGCCCGCTGGGCGTGCTCACCGACATGTGCGGGCGGTTCTGCGCGTCCCGCGAGGCGATCGCCCGGCACCAGGCCTGGCAGCGGTGGGAGCAGGTCTCGCACCGCTGCGACCCGGTGGCGGTCCCCGCCCGCCCGCGCCCGATCCCGGATGGTCCGGTGGAGCGGGTCGCTAGTGTCTCCGGCGGCATGGCGCTGGCCGGGTACGGCATCGTGCTCGCCGGGTCGCGCAACCCGCAGCGCGCCCTCGCGGCGTTGCTGGCCGGTGTGCCGCGTCCCTCGAAGGCCGGTCGCGAGGCCTTCGCCACCCATCTGACCACCGCGATCTCGGCGCGCGGCGGGCTCGTGCTGGAGCCCGACGCGGTGCGCCGGCTCGACCGGGTCGACACCGTCGTGTTCGACGCGCCGGTCCTGCTCACCGGTCGCCGGGTCCTGGACGCCGTGATCCCGCTGGACCCCGAAGCCGATGCCGCGGAGCTGTTCGCCCGCGCCGGCGAACTCGTCGATCCCCGGGACCCGTTGGCCGAGCAGGTCCGCGACGAGTGGTCGACGGCGCCGCTCCCCGATGACCTCCCGGACGCCGCCCACGACGTCGTCGAAGCCGAATCCTCGCGCGGCGCAACGGTATTGGCACTGAAGCGGGACACCACCTTGGTCGCCCTGGTGAGCGTCGCCGACGAACTCGATCCGCTGGCCGAGGCGCTGGTGGAGGCCGCGCGCGCCAACAGATCGGCGGTGGTGGCCGGGATCGGCAGCCGGCTGGACCAGCGGTTGCCGCTGGATCGGCTCGTCGCCGGCGACAACAACCTGGCCCGCTCGGTGCGGCGGCTGCAGGCCGACGGTGCCGTCGTGGCCGTCGTGTCCGACCGCGCGCACTCCGCGCTGGCCGCCGCGGACGTCGGCATCGGACTGTCCGCAATGGACATCCAGCCGTGGGGCGCCGACGTGCTGTGCCCGAGAGCCGATGTGGCCCACATGCTGCTGGCCGCAACCGAAAGCGCTCGCCGCGCCAGTCGGCACGCCGCGATGCTGTCGGTGGCCGGATCCTGCATCGCGGCGCTGTTCGCGGCGTTCGGCCCGGCGGCCGGCGCGCCCGCCCGGGCCTCGATGCCGGTGCACGCCGCGACGCTGGCCGCCTTCGTCACCGGCACCTGGGCCGGGATGTCCGCGGCGAACCGCGCTCCCCCGGTCCCGCAGGAACGCACCCCGTGGCACGCGATGCCGCCGCCCGCGGTGCTGTCCGCGTTGTCCAGTTCCGAACAGGGGCTCAGCGAGTCGATCGCCGATTCCCGGCACCGGCCGCAGGACGGCGGCCGGATCCCGCCGACCGTGGCCGGGGCCACCGTGGAAGGCCTGATCACCCCGATCACCCCGGTGCTCGGGGCGGGCGCGGTCATCTCGGCGGGCCTGGGATCGATCATCGACGCCGCGCTGATCGGCGGCGTGCTGCTGGCCAGTGCGCTGGTCGACGGCGTGCAGCGGGTCGCCACCGACCGCGAGCTGACGAGGCTGCTCGACGCCGGCCAGATGCCCGCGCGGCGGCGGCGCGACGGGATCGCGCGGCAGGTTCCCGCCGACCAGCTCGTGCCCGGCGACGTGATCGAACTGCGGGCCGGCGACGGGGTGCCCGCGGACTGCCGGCTGCTGGCCGTCGAGGCCCTGGAGGTCGACGAGTCCAGCCTCACCGGCGAATCCCAGTTGGTCGCCAAGGAAATCGAGGCCACGACCGCGCCCGCGGTCGCCGACCGCGCGTGCATGCTCTACCAGGGCACGGCCATCGCCAGCGGCTCCGGCACCGGGATCGTCGTGGCCGTGGGCACGTCCACCGAGCTCGGGCGCACCGCGCAGGGCACCGTGGCCGAGCACGACGGCGGCGTCGAGGCCAGGCTCGGCGAGCTGACCAAGCGGGTGCTGCCGATCTCGGTGGGCGCCGGCGGCGTGCTGTTCCTCGCCGACCTGGTGCGCGGCATCCCGCTGGCCCAGACCGTCGCGCGCTCGGTCGGCCTGGCCGTGGCGGCGGTTCCGGAGGGGTTGCCGTTCGTCGCCACCCTCGCCGAGCTCGCCTCGGCGCGCCGCCTGTCCAAGCGCGGCGTCCTGGTGCGCAGCCCGGCGACGATCGAGGCGCTGGGCCGCGTCGACGCGCTGTGCTTCGACAAGACCGGAACCCTCACCCAAGGGCGGATCACGCTGCGCCAGGTGTCCGACGGCCGCACCGGACAGTCCACTGAGGACCTCGATGACGGGCACCGGGAGATCGTGGCCGCCGGCGTGCGGGCCACGCCGCGCCAGCACGACGAGCACCCGCTGCCGCACCTCACCGACCGAGCGGTGCTCGACGGCGCCCGCGCGGCGGGCGTCGTGGCGGATGGGGCCGTGCTGGCCGAGTTGCCGTTCGAGCCCTCGCGCGGCTTCCACGCGGTGCGGACCCGCGATCTGCTGTCGGTGAAAGGGGCGCCCGAGGTCGTGCTCGACCGGTGCACCGGCTGGCGAGATCGCGGGGCGTTCGACGCCGAGGCCCGCGCCGACGTGGAAGCGGAGATCGAGCGCCTGGCGCTGCGCGGCTACCGGTTGCTGGCCGTGGCCGAACGCGCGGTCCGGGCGGGCACCGATCTCACCGAGTCCGATGTGGACGGGCTCGAGTTCGTCGGGCTGCTGGGCCTGGCCGATCCGGTGCACCCGACCGCCGCCGACGCGGTCGCGCAGCTGGGCGGGGCGGGCGTGGACGTCATCATGATCACCGGCGATCACCCCAGCACCGCCGAGGCCATCGCCGCCGAACTCGGCATGCTCGGCGACAAGCGGGTGCTGACCGGCGCGGAACTGGATCAGCTCGACGACGAACAGCTCGCGGGCGAGCTGCCGAAGGTCTCCGTGTTCGCCCGGGTCAGCCCGGCGCAGAAGGCGCGCATCGTGCGCCGGCTGCGGGCCGGCGGCCGGGTCGTGGCGATGACCGGTGACGGCGCCAACGACGTCCCGGCGATCAACCTGGCGCAGGTCGGCATCGCGTTCGGGTCCCGCGCCACCCCGGCGGCCCGGCAGGCGGCCGACCTCGTGGTCTCCGACGACCGCATCGAGACGCTGACGGACGGCATCGTGGAGGGGCGCGCGATGTGGACCTCGGTGCGCGACGCGCTGTCGATCCTGCTCGGCGGCAACCTCGGCGAGATCGGCTACGCGCTGGGCACCGGGCTGGTCAGCGCCGGCGCCTCGCTCAACGCCCGGCAACTGCTGGTGGTCAACCTGCTCACCGACATCATGCCGGCGATCGCGATCGCGGTGCGGCCGCCACCGCAGGCCACCCCGGAGAAGCTGCTCGCGGAAGGCCCGGAGGCCTCGCTCGGCTCGGCGCTGGCGCGCGACGTCTCCGCCCGCGCGGCCGCCACCGCCGGCGCCGCGGGGCTCGCCTGGATGCTGGCCAGGCCGCTGTCCACCGCGGCCCAGGCCCGCACCACCGGCTTGGTCGCGCTGGTCGCCGCGCAGCTGGCGCAGACGCTCGCGGTCCGCGGCCGCACGCCGCTGGTGCTCGTCGCGGGCGTGGGATCGGCGCTGGTCCTCGTCGGGCTGGTGCAGGTCCCCGGCGTCAGCCAGTTCTTCGGCAGCAGCCCGCTCCTGCCGCACCACTGGCTCATCGCGGTCGGCACCTCGATCGCGGCGACACTGGCGGTGCTGCTGTGGCAGAAGTGGTCGCAGAACAGCCCCTGACCTGCACTGTTCTGGCTCGATTCACCTGCGCTTCATCTCCCGCGCAACGGCGGCTAACCCGTTCGGCGCACAGTCGGTTCGTAACGACGCAGCAACGCGGGAGAAAGCAGACCGATGCCCCAGTTCCTCACCACCGTCCTGACCGGCGTGGCCATCGCGCTCATCGAGACCCTGTTGATCCACCTGGTGAAGTCGGCCATCCGCACCGCCTGACCTACACCCCGGCCAGCTCGGCGGACTGGGTCTTCGCCGGTGCCGCGCGCTGCGCGACGAAGGCGCCGACGAGGATCAGCGCCCCGCCGACCAGCTGGATCGGGCCCAGCGCCTCGGCCAGCAGCGCCCACGCCAGCACCGTGGCGACCACCGGTTCCAGGAACGCGACCGCCCCGGCCACCTGCGGCGAGAGGCGGCGCACCGCGACGATCCCGGTCAGGTACGCCAGGACCGTGCTCAGCACGACGATCCAGCCGACCGCGAACAGCGCCGGGAACTGGTACCCGGCCAGCTCGACCTGCCCGAGCAGCAGCGCCCAGTCCAGCTCCCACGGCTGCGCGAGCAGCGTGACGACCGCGGCGCCGAGCAGCAGCCCGAAGCCGGCGAGGGCGAACGGGTTGACCTCCGGCCCGCTGTCGGACAGCAGGAAGTAGGTGGCCTGGCAGCCCGCCGCGCCCAGCGCCAGCAGCAGGCCGATCGGGTCGAAGCTCAGGCCGGACCACAGCTCCACCACGCAGGCCAGGCCGACCATCGCGATCGCCACGCCGATGGCCGCCGAGCGGGTCACCGGCTTGCGGCGGACGAACCGGATCCAGCCCAGCACCATCACCGGGCCGAGGAACTCGATCAGCAGCGCCACACCGACCGGCACCCGGGCGATCGAGGCGAAGTAGAAGACCTGCACCCCGGCGATGGCGAACAACCCGTACCCGGCCAGCAGCTTCGGCGCCCGGCGCACCGCGGGCGCGTAGCGGATCACGAACGGCAGCATCAGCAGCGCGCCGCCGGCCAACCGCAGCCAAGCCACCTGCAGCGGGGTGAACCCCGCGGTGATCAGCGGCTTGGCGAACGGCCCGGAACCGCCGAAGCAGAACGCGGAGACGATCGCGACCGCCACACCGGCGGACTTCGCGTTGTCGGTCAGGTTGCGCATGCGCCAATCGAAGCACGCCCCTCCGACGGCCCCGCAACGGCTTTCGGTACTTCCGTCCCAATCCCTGGGAAGTCCGGAAAAACGGCAGTTTTGCACGCCGTGGTACATGTGATCGAGAGTTTGCCGACCCTTAGTTGAGGGCGAATACAGGACAAGCGTACTGTTAGCAGCGAAGAGAGCGGGTCCCCGCGCATGCTCGCTCGACGTGCGCGAGACTCGCAATCGTTCCCGAACTTGCGCCCGTCGCGAGATGGAGTTGAACGTGACTGCACCTGCGAGCAAGGACAGCTTCGGCGCCCGCGGCACGCTGAACGTCGGTGACGCCTCTTACGAGGTGTTCCGGCTCAGCGCGGTCGACGGCGCGCAGCGGCTGCCCTACAGCCTCAAGATCCTCCTGGAAAACCTGCTTCGCACCGAGGATGGCGCGAACATCACCGCCGACCACGTGCGGGCCCTCGCCAACTGGGACGCCAAGGCCGAGCCGGCCACCGAGATCCAGTTCACACCGGCCCGCGTGATCATGCAGGACTTCACCGGCGTGCCCTGCGTGGTCGACCTGGCCACCATGCGCGAGGCGGTGGCCGACCTCGGCGGCGACACCGCCAAGGTCAACCCGCTGGCCCCGGCCGAGCTGGTGATCGACCACTCCGTGATCATCGACGTGTTCGGCAAGCCGGACGCCTTCGAGCGCAACGTCGAGTTCGAGTACGGCCGCAACAAGGAGCGCTACCAGTTCCTGCGCTGGGGCCAGGGCGCCTTCGACGAGTTCAAGGTCGTCCCGCCGGGCACCGGCATCGTGCACCAGGTCAACATCGAGCACCTGGCCCGCACCGTGATGTCCCGCAACGGCCAGGCCTACCCGGACAGCTGCGTCGGCACCGACTCGCACACCACCATGGTCAACGGCCTGGGCGTGCTGGGCTGGGGCGTCGGCGGCATCGAGGCCGAGGCCGCGATGCTCGGCCAGCCGGTGTCGATGCTCATCCCGCGCGTGGTCGGCTTCAAGCTCACCGGCGAGATCCCGGCCGGTGCCACCGCCACCGACGTGGTGCTGACGATCACCGAGATGCTGCGCAAGCACGGCGTCGTCGGCAAGTTCGTCGAGTTCTACGGCTCCGGCGTGGCCTCGGTGCCGCTGGCCAACCGCGCCACCATCGGCAACATGAGCCCGGAGTTCGGCTCCACCGCGGCGATCTTCCCGATCGACGAGGAGACCGTCCGCTACCTCAAGCTCACCGGCCGCCCGGCCGAGCAGGTCGCGTTGGTCGAGGCCTACGCCAAGGAGCAGGGCCTGTGGCACGACTCGAGCCACGAGCCGGAGTACTCCGAGTACCTCGAGCTGGACCTGTCCACCGTGGTCCCGTCGATCGCCGGCCCGAAGCGCCCGCAGGACCGGATCGTGGTGTCCGAGGCCAAGCAGTCGTTCCGCACCGCGCTGACCGACTACGCCACGGTCGAGACCGCCGACGACCGGGCCGTGGACGAGGCCGGTGAGGAGTCCTTCCCGGCCAGCGACGCCCCGGCGGTCACCCACCACGAGTCCGCGGCGCAGGTCATCTCGGCCGCCAACGGCTCCCACGGCCGGATCTCCAAGCCGGTCAAGGTGTCCTCCGACGAGCTCGGCGAGTTCGAGCTGGACCACGGCGCCGTGGTGATCGCCTCGATCACCTCCTGCACCAACACCTCCAACCCGTCGGTGATGCTGGGCGCGGCGCTGCTGGCCCGCAACGCCGTGGACAAGGGCCTGACCCGCAAGCCGTGGGTGAAGACCTCGATGGCCCCGGGTTCGCAGGTCGTCACCGACTACTACGAGAAGGCCGGTCTCTGGCCGTACCTGGAGAAGCTCGGCTTCCACCTGGTCGGCTACGGCTGCACCACCTGCATCGGCAACTCCGGCCCGCTGCCGGAGGATGTCTCCGCCGCCGTGCAGGACAACGACCTGTCGGTCGTCTCGGTCCTGTCGGGCAACCGGAACTTCGAGGGCCGGATCAACCCCGACGTCAAGATGAACTACCTGGCCTCGCCGCCGCTGGTCATCGCCTACGCGCTCGCGGGCTCGATGGACTTCGACTTCGAGAACGACCCGCTGGGCACCGACACCGAGGGCAAGCCGGTCTTCCTGCGCGACATCTGGCCGTCGCCGCAGGAGGTCCAGGACACCATCGACTCGGCGATCACCAACGAGATGTTCACCAAGTCCTACGAGGACGTCTTCAAGGGCGACGAGCGGTGGCGGTCGCTGCCCACCCCGGAGGGCCAGACCTTCGAGTGGGCCGCGGACTCCACCTACGTGCGCAAGCCCCCGTACTTCGAGGGCATGGCGATGGAGCCGGCGCCGGTCACCGACATCTCCGGTGCCCGCGTGCTCGCGCTGCTCGGCGACTCGGTCACCACCGACCACATCTCGCCGGCCGGTGCGATCAAGCCTGACTCGCCCGCGGGCAAGTACCTCACCGACCACGGCATCGACCGCAAGGACTTCAACTCCTACGGTTCCCGCCGCGGCAACCACGAGGTGATGATCCGGGGCACCTTCGCCAACATCCGGCTGCGCAACCTGCTGCTAGCCTCGCCTGAAGATCCAATGTCAGGCGTGCAGGGCGGCTACACCCGGGACTTCACCCAGGACGGCGCCCCGCAGGCGTTCATCTACGACGCCGCGCAGAACTACGCCGCCCAGGACATCCCGCTGGTGGTGCTCGGCGGCAAGGAGTACGGCTCCGGTTCGTCGCGCGACTGGGCGGCCAAGGGCACCCGGCTGCTGGGCGTCCGCGCCGTCATCGCCGAGTCCTTCGAGCGCATCCACCGCTCGAACCTGATCGGCATGGGCGTCATCCCGCTGCAGTTCCCGGAGGGCCAGTCGGCCAAGTCGCTGGGCCTGGACGGCACGGAGACCTTCGACTTCGCGGGCATCACCAAGCTCAACGAGGGCGAGACGCCGCAGACGGTGAAGGTGACCGCGACCAAGGCCGATGGCTCCACTGTGGAGTTCGACGCCAAGGTCCGCATCGACACCCCCGGTGAGGCGGACTACTACCGCAACGGCGGCATCCTGCAGTACGTGCTGCGCAAGATGATCCGCTCCTGATCCCCTGCCGACCCGGCGGGCACTACCGAACGGGCCCGGTGCGCCACAAGCGCACCGGGCCCGTTCCCGTTGGGGCGCCCCGTAAACTGGCGGGCGACCTGACCGACGACGGCTGGCGAGGTGGCAGTGCAGCGCAACCGGCGAGCCGAGCGGATGGCGTCGGATCCCGCCGACCGGCGGGCGAAGCTGGTGGTGCCGACCGGACGCGGACTGGCCGAGCAGCGCGCCGCGGACCGGATCATCGCCGCGATCGAGCGGCGCCACGCCGAAGCGATCACCGAGCCTCGCTACCGCGAGTTCAAGGAATCCCTGCGGGCCATCACGGAACGGGCGTGAGGGCGGCGAGCAAGGACTTCGAGTCCGACACCCAGCCGAGGTTGTGCTCGACGACCGTCAGCGACGCCTCGTGGTTGGCCCGGCCCAGCGGCTCGCTGGTGCAGTCCGCGAGCAGCACCGGCAGGCAGTCCCGGAAGAACGCGTCCCGGATCGTCGACTCCACGCAGACGCTGGTCGTGCAGCCGGTGACGATCAGCGACGTGGTTCCGAGCCGCCGCAGGGTCCCCACAGCACGGATCTCGGCCTCCAGCAGCAGGCGCCCGACAAGTGCGATGCCCCGACCAGTGCGGCCCGGGCTGGCTCTCCAATTTCGCCTCGTGCACGAGGATTCCGTCGGCCACGCCGTGCCGGACCACGCCGGCACGGCCCGGCGCTCAGAGTTGGCGGGGGCGGCGGCAGACGTAGATGCGGGCCGGCGGCACGTTGCGCCACACCGTGCGCGAGGTCAGCACCTCGTCGAAGCTCAGGTCCAGGCGGCGGCGGAACTGCTGGGCACCGGCCATGCCCAGGGCGTGCACGTAGGCGAAGGTCGTGAAGGCGCCGCCGGGCGCGAGGACCGCGCCGACCTGGCCCAGGATGTCGTGCTGCAGCTTCGCCGGGAAGATCGACCACGGCAGGCCGCTGACCACCGCGTCCACCTTGTCGATGCCCGCGTCGGCGAGCAGCTCGCCGAGCCGCGCCGCGTCGCCCTGGATGACCTCCAGCCACGGCATTTCGGTGCCCAGGTACTCGACCATCCCGGCGTCCAGCTCGATCGCCACCTGTCGGCCGCCCGCGGGCAGCCGCTCGGCGATCGCGCTGCTGAGCGCCCCGGTGCCGGGCCCGAGCTCCACGACCACCGGGTTGCCGGAGGTCGGCACCACGGCCGCCATCTCGCGGGCCAGGTTCGGCGAACTGGGCGCGACCGCGCCGACCAGGTTCGGCTTGCGGACCGCGCGTTCGATGAACGTCCGGTAGTTGGCCAGCACCGATCCGGAGCCCGAACGGGGCAGCACCGGTCCACCCGGCTGTGGACCACTGGACTGTTCGACTGGACTCACGGATGCCCTTCCCGATCGGCGTGCTGACCTCGTTCGGCTCACCCTATCGGTCGCCGCACCCGCCGCGACCCGCATGTGCGGCATCACATGCCGATCACCGCGCCCGGGACACCCGCGACGCTAGTTACCTTTGCAAACAACCGGTGCCGATTAAACGCGAAATGAACGTGATGCAGTCAATCCGAAAATGCACCCGGAATTGGGTAACGAAAACCGGCCGGGCGACGATTGGATTCGCCGCCGTGGCCGGTCCGAGGTATGCGGGCCCGTTCCCACCGAGGGGAGCGAACCCGCTGCGCGCTAGCTCAGGCGATGCGCTCGGCCACGGGGCCGACCGGCTCGATCACCTGGTCCGGGGTGCCCGGCTGAAGCCGCCACGCCCACTTGGTCATCGCTCCCGCCACCGCCAGCAGCACAACCGACTCGGCCGCCAGGGCCACCCACACCGTTGTCACTTCTTGCCTCCCTTCTGCAAACCTCCCCGTCTTCCGCACGCGCGCGCGAGGCACCGCCCGGCAAAGGGCAGGACGAACGGAAGAAGGTTTGGGGAACCACCGCTTACGGAATCAATCGTAGGGCGTTGTTTCAGTGGAATTAAAGCCACCCCACGGGTGTCTTGCGTCGCACTCTCTTGGCCTATCGGAACAACTCCGCAGGCAGTGGCACAGACCACCTCGCGCACGGGAAGATTCCGCCGCGGCGGCTGTTCTGGTGGGTGTGGAGGACATCGACGTCGTGGTGATCGGGGCCGGCCAGGCGGGCCTGACCGGCTCGTACCACCTGCAGCGAGCCGGCATCGACCACGTGGTGCTCGACCACGGCGACGGGCCCGGCGGCGCGTGGCGGCACCGCTGGCCGTCGCTGCGCCTAGGCGGCGTGCACGGCATCCACGACCTGCCGGGCAGCCCGCTGCGCGAAGCCGACGGCGCCCGCCCCGCCGCCGAGGTCGTCCCGGAGTACTTCGGGACGTACGAGTACGAGCAGGAACTCCCGGTGCTGCGGCCGGTGAAGGTCGACGCGGTGCGCGACGGCGGCGAGCGGCTGCTGGTGGACAGCTCGGCGGGGACCTGGGCAGCCCGAGCGGTCCTCAACGCCACCGGCACCTGGGAGAACCCGTTCTGGCCGCACTACCCCGGGCAGAGCTCGTTCGCCGGCCGCCAGCTGCACACCGCCGGCTACCGCGGTCCCGAGGAGTTCCGCGGCCGGCGCGTGATCGTGGTCGGCGGCGGGATCTCCGCGGTGGAACACCTGCTGGAGATCGCCGACGTCGCCGAGACGACCTGGGTGACCCGGCGGCCGCCGGAGTTCACCGACGCCGAGTTCACGCCGGTCGACGGGCGGGCCGCGGTCGCCGAGGTCGAGCGCCGCGTCCGGCTCGGCCTGCCGCCGGGCAGCGTCGTCAGCGCGACCGGGCTCCCGAACACCCCGGCCGTGCGGGCCGCGCGCGAGCGGGGCGTGCTGAACCCGCTGCCGATGTTCGAGCGGATCACCGCCGACGGTGTCGAATGGGCCGACGGGCGCTCGCGGCACGCGGACGTGATCCTCTGGGCCACCGGCTTCCGGCCGGTCATCGCCCACCTCGCGCCGCTGCACCTGCGCGAACCGGGCGGCGGCATCCGGGTCGCCGGGACCCGCGCGGTCGCCGAGCCCCGGCTGCACCTCGTCGGCTACGGGCCGTCGGCCAGCACCATCGGGGCCAACCGCGCCGGCCGCGCGGCCGCCCGGGAAATCACCGAGTTCGTGCGGGAAAGATCAAGAAAACCTTAATCGGTCCTGTCCAGGGACCTAATGCCCTGTAACCGGAGCGCCACAGCCAGCAAGCTGCGCTGTGGCGGCTCAACCACGCCGGCGGCGCCATCTCCAGGAGAGGGGGAGGTGGCGCCGCTTCACGTCGTGGCTACCGGTCGCCGATCAGCGACAGCGCGCCCGACGGGCAGACGTGCACCGCCTCCCGGGCCGCCGCGACCAGGCCTGCGTCGCCGTCGTCCACCTCGGCCGCCAGCAGCACCACCCTGCCGTCCTCATCGTTCTGGTCGAACAGCGCCGGTTCGGTCAGCACGCACTGGCCCGCCCCGACGCAGCGGTCCAGGTCCGCCTCGATCCGCATGATCACTCCTCTCACCAGGTCACGGGCATCTCGTAGATCCCGTAGATGTTCGCGTCGGACTTGAACGGGAGGTCGTCCACTGCGACGGCCAGCCGCAGCCCGGGCAACCGCCGGAACAGCGTGTCGAAGACGATCTGCAGCTCCAGCCGCGCCAGGTTCTGCCCCAGGCACTGGTGCGGACCGAAGCCGAACGCGACGTGCCCGCGGGCGTTGCGGGCGAGGTCCAGCTCGTCGGGCCGGTCGAAGGCCTCGGGGTCGCGGTTGGCCGAGCTGCCCAGCGCGACGACGCCCTCGCCCTCCGGGATCAGCACGCCGCCGATCTCGACGTCCTCCATCACGGTGCGCGAGGTCGCCGCCTCGACGATGGTGAAGTAGCGCAGCAGCTCCTCGACGGCGGTCGGGGTCTTGGCCGGGTCGGCGACGATCTCCGCCAGCTGGTCGGGGTTCTCCAGCAGCGCCAGGGTGCCCAGCGAGATCATGTTCGCGGTCGTCTCGTGACCGGCGATCAGCAGCAGGAGCGCCATCCGCACGAGCGCCTCGTGGTCGGCCTCGCCGGCTTCGCGCTGCTTGCGGATCTGCCTGCCGAGCAGGTCGTCGGTGACCTCCTGCTCCTTGGCCGTCACCAGCTCGTCCAGGTACGCCTGGATCTCCTCGACCGCGGCGATGCGCTGCTCGACGGGGGTGGCCTTGCGCAGGATCTTGCTGGTGCGCTCCTGGAAGAAGTCGTGGTCGGCGTAGGGCACGCCCAGCAGCTCGCAGATGACCAGCGACGGCACCGGCAGCGACAGCGCCTGCACCAGGTCGACCGGGCGGGGCGCGGCGAGCATCTCGTCGATGCAGTCGTCGACGATCTGCTGGATGCGCGGTCGCAGCGCCTCGATCCGCCGCACGGTGAACTCGCCGAGCACCGAGCGGCGGGCGGCGGCGTGCTCTTCCCCGTCCATCCCGATCATCGACGGGGCCACGGTGCCGACGGTGGCCCGCTGGCCGACCGAGAGCTGCGGGAATCCAGGGCGGCGCCGGTCAGAGCTCATCCTCGGATCGCCGAGCACCTGGCGGACGTGTTCGTGCCGGGTCACCAGCCAGGCGGTGCCGCCGCCCGCCATCGGCACCTTGGCGATCGGTGCTTCGGCGCGCAGTTCGGCGTACTCGGGTGCGGACGCGAACGGGCAGGTGCGGACTTTCGGGTAGGCCGCCGGGTCAACGGCATGTTCGGACATCGTGACTCCCTGATCACCGAGCGAACAAATGGATGATGCTCTTCCGGTTATAGCGAAGCGGAAGAATTTCGTCCACCTACTTTCGGCCCGGAACATGCGACAATCCGCCCACCCGACGCACAGCACGCGAGTGAGGACCATGACGACCGACGCCACGCCACGGCTGCGGGCCGACGCCCGCCGCAACCGGGACCGGATCATCGCTGCGGCGCGGGCCGTCTTCACCGAGCACGGCACCGAGGTCCCGATGGAGGAGATCGCCCGCGCCGCCGGTGTCGGGATCGGCACCCTGTACCGCCGCTTCCCGGACCGCGAATCGCTGCTCGGCGCCATCGGCCGGGACGCGTTCCAGCAGGTCCTGGACGAGGCCCGGGCGATCGGTGATCGCGAATCCGACCCGTGGCGCGCGCTCTGCGACTTCCTGCTGCGCGCAGCCAACCTGCGCACGGTCGTCCGGTTCTCGATGCTGTCCCAGCGGGCCAGGGCGATCCTGGCCGCCGATCCGGAGGTCGAGCAGGCACGCGAGGAGCTGCTGGAGATCCTCGACGGGATGGTGCGCGCCGCGCAGGCGAACGGTTCGATGCGACCGGACGTCAGCGGCGGCGACCTCGGCATGATCCTTTCGATCGTGCTCCAGGGCGTGCACATCGCCCCGGACGACATCCGCCAGGACGCCTCGGCCCGCTACCTGACGCTGATGCTCGACGGCTTGCAGGCCCGCCCCGGCACGCCGCTGCCCGGCAGGCCGGTGACCATCGCCGACATCGCCCTGGTGCGGCACGGCGCGCCAGCGGCCGACGAGCAGACCGTCTGACCGGCGCGCTCGCCGCCCCGGTCAGCTCGCCAGGTCGTCGGCCTGGAACATGCCGAAGATGTTGCCCTCGGTGTCCCGGCAGTACGCCACCCAGCCCATGCCGGTCAGCGCGGTCCGCGGCATCGCCACCCGGCCGCCCGCGGACTCCACGATCGACAGCATGGCGTCGACGTCCGCCACCTCCATGGTCGTCGCGAACGCCGCGATCGGCGTCTCGTCGGAGGGCTCGGAGCCCTTGCGGGGCAGCAGGCCGCCGTCGATGCCCGGGCCCTCGCCCGTGAAGATCAGCCAGTACTGCTCATCGCCCCACTGCTGGAACCGCCAGCCGAACACGGTCGAGTAGAACTCGCGGGCGCGATCCACGTCTCCCACGTGGATCTCGAAGTGCACGGGACGCAGCATGGCGGCCTCCTCGACGCCGGTCGTCGTCTGCGAACCTACGACCTGCCGGCCGCGGGCGCACTGACGATCAGCGGCGAGGGGCCGGTCACCCCCGGGCGGGCACCAGCCAGCGCAGCACGTGGTAGCCCAGCAGGGTAACGATGGTGCCCAGCGCGATGCCGCTGAGGCTGAACTGCGGCGTGATCTGCAACGACACCCCGCCGATGCCGGCCACCAGCCCGGCGGCCAGCGGCATCAGGTTGACCGGGTCGCCGAAGTCGACGCGGTTCTCCGTCCAGATCTTCGCGCCCAGCAGGCCGATCATGCCGTAGAGCACGACGGTGATGCCGCCGAGCACGCCGCCGGGAGTCGCGGCGATCACCTCGCCGAACTTGGGGCACAACCCGAACAGGATCGCCACGATCGCGGCCACCCAGTAGGCCGCCGTGGAGTACACCCGGGTGGCGGCCATGACGCCGATGTTCTCGGCGTAGGTGGTCGTGGGCGGGCCGCCGACCGCGCTGGAGAGGGTGCTGGCGAAGCCGTCGGCGAAGATCGCCCGCCCGAGGCTGCCGTCCAGCTTGGTGCCGGTCATCTCCTCGACGGCCTTGACGTGGCCGGTGTTCTCCGCGATCAGCGCGATCACCACGGGCAGCACCACGAGGATCGCCGCCGCGTCGAACGACGGCGCGTGCAGCGTCGGCAGGCCGAACCAGCTGGCATCGGCGACGCCGCTGAGGTCGAGCCGGAGGTGCGTGCTGACCGCGCCGCTGGCGTTCGGCGCGGTGATCGGGCCGAAGCCCAGGTCGAACAGCCACGACAGGACGTAGCCGACGACCAGCCCGATCAGCACCGCGATGCGGGACCAGAATCCGCGCAGCAACACGCTGCAGCCGAGCACCACCATCATGGTGATCAGCGCGATCCACTGGTCCTGCGGCCAGTACGACTCGGCGACCACCGGGGCGAGGTTGAAGCCGATCAGCATCACCACCGCGCCGGAGACCGCGGGCGGCAGCACCTTGTGCACCACCTGCGGGCCGACGAAGTGGATGATCACCCCGACCGCGGACAGCACCAGGCCGAGCACCAGGATCGCGCCGGTGACCGTCGAGCTGTCCCCGCCGCCGGCCCGGATCACCGTCACGACGCCCACGAAGGACGCGCTGCTGCCCAGGTAGCTGGGGATCTTGCCCTGCACGATGAGCAGGAACAGGATGGTCGCCACGCCCGAGACCATGATCGCCAGGTTCGGGTCCAGGCCCATCAGCACCGGGAAGACGAAGGTGGCGCCGAACATGGCCACCACGTGCTGGGCGCCGAGCCCGATGGTTCGTCCCCAGGAAAGCCGTTCGTCCGGGGCCACCGCCTCGCCGGGGCGCGGCGTGCTGCCGTCCCCGTGCAGCTTCCAGCCGACGCCCAGCTTCGCGCCGAGTCCCTGCCGCATGGCGCCCCTCCTCGTTCCACCCCGCCGATCGGGGCTGCCACTTTCCGGCGGAACTCTACAAACCCGCGGCCGTGTGATCACCGCCGCAGGTCCGCGAGGCGTCAGGACATGGCCGGGATGACGGCATCACCATAGGCGTCCACAGTGGAGTCGAGCGCGTCGTGCATGGCGTAGATCGCGAACTGGTCGACCCCGGCATCGCGCAGTTCCCGCAGCTTGGCCACGTGCGCCTGGACGGGCCCGAGCAGGCAGAACCGGTCCACGATCTCGTCCGGCACGAACTCGGTGCTCGGGTTGTCGGCGCGGCCGTGGTGCGAGTAGTCGTACCCCTTCCTGCCCCTGATGTAGTCGGTGAGCGCGGTGGGCACGGCCTCCGCGGCGTCGCCGTAGCGGGCGACGAGGTCGGCGACGTGGTTGCCGACCATGCCGCCGAACCAGCGGCACTGCTCGCGGGCGTGGTCGAGGTCGTCGCCGACGTAGGCCGGGGCGGCCACGCACACGGTGATCGACGCCGGGTCGCGGCCGGCATCGCGGGCGGCCTCCCGGACGTGGTCGACCATCCACCGCGTCAGGTACGGGTCGGCGAGCTGCAGGATGAAGCCGTCCGCCTGCCGGCCGGCGAGCTCCAGGGCCTTCGGCCCGTAGGCGCCCATCCAGATCGGCAGCCGGCCGTCGCGCACCCACGGCAGCCGGACCGGGGTTCCGTGCAGCTGCACCTCGCGGCCCTCGGCCAGCTCCTTGATCACGCGCATGGCCTGTTCGAGCGTCGCTAGCGTGGTCGGCCGCCCACCGGTGACCCGCACCGCCGAGTCGCCGCGGCCGATGCCGCACACCGTGCGCGGCCCGAACATGTCGTTGAGCGTGGCGAAGGTCGATGCGGTGACCGTCCAGTCGCGGGTGGCCGGGTTGGTCACCATCGGGCCGACCACGAGCCGTTCGGTGGCGGCCAGGATCTGGCTGTGGATGACGAACGGCTCCTGCCACAGAACGCACGAGTCGAAGGTCCAGCCGTGGCTGAAGCCGAGCCGCTCGGCCCGGCGCATCCGGTCCACCACGGACCACGCGGGCGGATCGGTCTGCAGGACCAGTCCGAATTCCATCTCTCCCCCAAGCGGTTGCTGCGAATGTGGGCTGAGCGGCCGGCGCCGCTTCGAGCGGGCGAAGGTCAGATCAGGTACTGGCAGGTGTCGCGGACCAGGAACCGGCCGCGCCCGGCCCGGCCGGTGTAGGTGCCGTCGTCGACGACGACCTCGCCGCGGGACAGCACCGTGCGGACCCGGCCGGTGATCCGCTTGCCCTCGTAGGCGTTGTAGTCGACGTTCATGTGGTGCGTCTCGGCCGAGAGCACCTGCTCGGCGCGCGGGTCGTAGATCACGATGTCGGCGTCGCCGCCGGGCGCGATCGTGCCCTTGCGCGGGTGCAGGCCGAACATCCGGGCCGGGGTGGTGCAGGCCAGTTCGACCCACCGGCGACGGTCGATGCGCCCCTCCACGACGGCCTGGTGCAGCAGGTCGATGCGGTTCTCCACGCCCGGGATGCCGTTGGGGATCTTGGAGAAGTCGCCGCGGCCGAGCTCCTTCTGGTCCTTGAAGCAGAACGGGCAGTGATCGGTCGACACCACCGAGAGGTCGTTGGTGCGCAACGCCCGCCACAGGTCCGCCTGGTGCTCGGCAGGCCGCAGCGGGGTCGAGCAGACGTACTTCGCGCCCTCGAACTCCGGCCGGGCCAGGTCGTCGACCGTGAGGAACAGGTACTGCGGGCAGGTCTCGCCGAAGACGTTCAGCCCGTTGTCGCGGGCCTGGGTGATCTCGGCGACGGCCTCGGCGGCCGAGACGTGCACGACGTAGAGCGGGGCACCGGCCACTCTGGACAGCTGGATCGCCCGGTGCGTCGCCTCCGCCTCCAGCAGCGGGTGCCGGACCTGCCCGTGGAACCGCGGGTCGGTGCGCCCGGCGGCCAGCGCCTGCTGCACGAGGACGTCGATGGCGATGCCGTTCTCGGCGTGCATCATCGTGAGCGCGCCGTTGCCGGCGGCCTGCTGCATCGCGCGCAGGATCCGCCCGTCATCGCTGTAGAACACGCCGGGATAGGCCATGAACATCTTGAAGCTGGTGATCCCCTCGGCGACCAGCGCGTCCATCTCCTTCAGCGCCTCGTCGCCGACGTCGGAGAGGATCATGTGGAAGCCGTAGTCGATCGCGCACTGCCCGTCGGCCTTGGCGTGCCAGGCGTCCAGACCCTCGCGCGGCGAGCCGCCGACCGGCTGGATCGCGAAGTCGACGATCGTGGTGGTGCCGCCCCACGCGGCGGCCCTGGTGCCGGTCTCGAACGTGTCCGACGCGAACGTCCCGCCGAAGGGCATCTGCATGTGCGTGTGCCCGTCGACGCCGCCCGGGATGACGTAGTGGCCGGACGCGTCGATCACGGTGTCCGCATTGGACACCCATTGCTCGGCGACGGCGGGCGCGGCGATCGCGGCGACCTGCTCGCCGTCGACGAGCACGTCCGCGCGGGTCTCCTCGGTCGCGGTGATCACCAGACCACCGCGGATGATCGTCCTGCTCATGATCGCCCCGCCTTCTCCAGTGCCGCCAGCAGGATCCGGCCGCCCTCGCGCGCCTCGGCCTCGGTGAGGGTCAGCGGCGGCGCGATGCGCAGGACGTTGCCCTCCAAGCCGCCCTTGCCGATGAGCACGCCGCCCCGCCGGGACTCCTCGAGGACCTCGGTGGCGATCTCCGGCGCGGGCGTTCCGTCGGCGTGCGCCAGCTCCACGCCGATCATCAGGCCCTTGCCGCGCACGTCGACGACGGCCGGGATCCGGCCGAGCGCTCCGTCGAGCTGTTCGCGCAGCACGCCGCCGACGCGCGCGGCGTTGCCCTGCAGGTCGTGGGCGAGGAGGTAGTCGAGGTTGGCCAGCGCACCGGCCGCGGTGACGGGGCTGCCGCCGAAGGTGGAGATCGAGTTCGCCCGGACGCTGTTCATGATCTCGGCGCGGGCGATGACGCCGCCGACCGACAGGCCGTTGCCGATGCCCTTGGCGAAGGTGACGATGTCCGGCGCGCCGTTGGCGTCGTGGGCCTGCCAGCCCCAGAAGTGCTCGCCGGTCCTCCCCCACCCGGTCTGCACCTCGTCGCTGATCCACAGGATGCCGTGCCGGTCGAGGACCTCCTTGAAGCGGGCGAACATGCCGTCCGGCGGAGTGGCGAAACCGCCGACGCCCTGGATCGGCTCGGCGATCAGGCAGGCGACGTTGCCGTGCAGCTGCCCGAGCACGTCCTCCAGGTCGGACACGCACGCGGCGGTGAACTCCGCGTCCGGCAGGCTGGCGAAAGGCGTTCCGCGCCGGCGGCTGCCGTGCACGTACGCCGTCTGCACCGGCGACAGGCTGGTCGGCGACCAGCCGCGGTTGCCGGTCACCGCCAGGGCCGAGAACGACCGGCCGTGGTAGCTGTTGCGCAACGCCAGCACCTGGTTGGAGGCGCGGTAGCCGGTGGCCAGCAGCAGCGCGGTGTCGTTGGCCTCGGTGCCGCTGGTCGTGAAGAACACCCGCGGGTCGTCGATGCCCGAGAGCTCCGCGACCCGCTCGGCGAGCTCGATCATCGGCCGGTTCAGGTACAGCGTGGAGGTGTGCAGGATCCGGCCCGCCTGCTCGCCGACCGCCGCGGTCACCTCGGGCAGCGCGTGCGCGGTCATCGTGGTGAGGATGCCGCCGAAGAAGTCCAGGTACCGGTTCCCCTCGGCGTCCCAGACGTGCCGCCCCTCGCCGCGCTCGACGTCGATCGGCTCGTCGTAGTACAGCGCGAGCCAGTCCGGCAGCACCGCGCGGTGCCGCTTGGTCAGCTCTGCGTGAGTACTCGTCATCGTCGCTCCTCTCACGGCTCGGTCAGCAGTCGGTAGGCGTCCGGGCGGCGGTCGCGGTAGAACGCCCACTTCTGCCGGACCTCGTCGATCAGGTCGAAGTCCAGGTCGCGCACCACGAGTTCCTCGTCGGTGCCGCTGGCCGGCTCGCCGACGAACTGCCCGTACGGGTCGACGAAGTAGCTGGTGCCGTAGAAGTCGTTGTCGCCGTACTCCTCGATGCCGACCCGGTTGATCGCCGCGATGAAGTACTCGTTGGCCACCGCCGCGGCGGGTTGTTCGAGCTTCCAGAGGTAGGAGGAGAGCCCGCGGCTGGTCGCCGACGGGTTGTAGACCAGCTGCGCGCCGGCCAGCCCGAGCGCCCGCCAGCCCTCCGGGAAGTGCCGGTCGTAGCAGATGTAGACGCCGATCCGGCCGACGGCGGTGTCGAAGACGGGCCAGCCGAGATTGCCGGGGCGGAAGTAGTACTTCTCCCAGAACCCGGGCAGGTGCGGCAGGTGGTGCTTGCGGTACTTGCCGAGGTAGCTGCCGTCGGCGTCGATCACGGCGGCGGTGTTGTAGTAGAAGCCGGGTCCGTCGACCTCGTAGACCGGCACGACGATGACCATGCGGAGTTCCCGCGCCAGCGCGCACATCCGCTGCGTGGTCGGCCCGTCGGGCACCGCCTCGGCCCAGCGGTAGTGCTCCGCCTCCTGCACCTGGCAGAAGTAGGGGGCGTTGAAGACCTCCTGGAAGCCGATGATCCCGGCGCCCTGCCCGGCCGCGGCGCGGGCGTGCTCCTCGTGCTGGTCGACCATCGAGGCGGTGTCGCCGGTCCACTTCGCCTGGACCAGCGCCGCACGAACGATGTTGGGCATGGTTGCGCTGCACCCCTTCGGTCGGTGGTGCCCTCTAGGACGACGTTCGGAGGGCGACCGTGACGAGCCGGTCGGCCCGTCCATCGAAGGTATGACCAGTGGCCATGACGCGCAATGATCAAGCGATTACGCAGTGTTCCCATTCTGGCGCGGCGAAACCGGGACACGCGCCGCGGCTAGGAGGAACGCCCGCGAAGCGGGCCCGGACCGCGTCCCCGAATTCCCCCGAGAAGGCGAAGCGCCGGTGTGTCGTGCACCAGCCCGGTCAGCTGCCGAGGCCGATGCCGCGGTTGTCGAGGAAGCGCAGCCAGCGGCCGCGCCGTCCGCCGTTCTCGTCGGCCCGGGCGAGGGCGCGGCGGGTGTACTGGACCAGCGGCCAGCGCAGGGGTTCCGGCGGGAACGGGATGGGCCGGTCGCGCACCATGCGCAGCCGGGTGCGTTCGGTGTCCTCGCCCCACAGCAGGTCCAGCGCGGTCTGCGCGCCGAAGCGGGACGCCGCCACGCCCAGGCCCGTGTAGCCGACGGCGTGGGCGACCCCGCGGTCGCAGCCGATGACCGGCGTGAACCGGACCGTGGAGTCGATCGGCCCGCCCCAGCGGTGGGTGAAGCGCAGCCCCTCCAGCTGAGGGAAGGTCCGGAAGAAGTTCCGCGCCAGCGCGCGGTGCGCGGCGTCGTGCCGGGCCAGGGCCGGATCGGTGCGGCCGCCGTAGTAGTACACCGCGTCGTAGCCGCCCCACAGGATCCGGCCGTCCGGTGTCGGGCGGTAGTAGTGGAAGCGGTTGGCGCCGTCGGTGACGCCCTGCCGGTCCCGCCACCCCACCGAGTCCCACCGCGGTGCCGACAGCGGCTCGGTGACCAGGACGTAATCCCAGATCGGGAGCACGTACCGGCGGATCGAGCGCAGCGGCGCGGGAAACGCGTTGGTCGCGAGCACGACGCCGCCGGCCCGCACCGTCCCTTGTGGAGTTTTCAGCCGTACCCCGGCGTCGCAGCGCAGCGCGCGCACGGGGCTGCCCTCGTGGACGCGCACCCCGAGCCGCTGCGCCGCCGCGGCGAGACCCCAGGTCAGCCTCGCCGGGTCGACGAGCCCGCCCGCGTCCGGCAGGCGCACGCCCGCCCGGTAGGTCTGCGAGTTCACGTCCGCGCGAATGCCGCCGGCGCCCAGGAACCGCGCCGCCATCCCGTGCTCGCGGTACAGCTCGGCCTCGTCGCTGAGCTCCTCGACCTCGTGGGGCTCGGTCGCGACGCTCGTCTTGCCGCACAGCCGGAAATCCGCGTCGATCGCCTCGTCCCGCACGAACTCGCCGATCGCTTGGAGGTTCTCCCGCCCCAGGCGCACCAACCGGTCGTTCTCCGCCGGCCAGCAGAAGCGGCCGTGGGCGAGGCCGTGCGTCAGGGATTCCGACACGAAGCCGCCGTTGCGGCCGCTGCCGCCGTGCCCGAGCCGGTGCGCTTCCAGCAACAGCACGTCGAGGTCCGGGCGCCGCCGCTTGGCCAGGATCGCCGCCCACAGCCCGGTGAATCCGCCGCCGACCACGACGAGATCCGCGCGGTCGTCGCCGGGCAGCGGCTCGCGCGGGGCGGGCGCGTCCGCGCGATCCGTCCAGTACACGGCGATTTCGGCGTCGCGCAACGCCGGGTCGAGCTCGTCCATCCGGCGCTAGTCCCACCACGGGCGGTAGCCGACGCCGTGCTTCGCCGCGCGGCTGACGTCTCGGCGCAGTTCCCGGGTTTCGCGCGCGACGCCGGGCGGGAAACCGTGCTTGATCGCCCGGTGCTCGGCGGTCTCGCCCATGTAGCAGACCGAGTAGAACAGCCCGACCAGCAGGCCCAGCAGGATCGAGGTGAGCCGGATCCACAGCGGACCGGGCATCAGCACGAGGAGGCAGAAGGGCGCCAGCTGGGTCAGGGCGCGGGCGAAGTGCCGCAGCACCCAGGTCGAGCAGGTGACGTCGTGCAGCACCCACTCCGCGCACCGGTCCGGCAGCCTGCCGCCGAAGGCGTACCAGACCCACTGCGCCGGATTGGGTCGGTTGGTCGCCATGTTCTCCAGGCTAGTCTTCGCGATTCCGGTCTCCAGCCGTCCATTCGGCCGGATCCGAGGACGCGGCAATCCTAGGCCCGGCCGGGCGCGGCGCCCGCACCGGCCGGAAATGCGTCCCGCGACACACCTGGGGGATACCGGTAACGAAGGCCGCCCCTGATCGATGTTATGGGCAGAAGGGGTGAGTGATCGTGTTCGTCGTCGTTGTCGCCTTGTTGCTCGTGCTTGTCCTGGGTGCCGTCATGTTCACCGACGTGCTGGACCGCAAGGGTTCGCCGAGCCGTGGCCTGAAGAACGCGGTGGCCCAGTTGCGGCGGGACATCCGCCTGCTCGGCCACCGCTGATCGTCCAGAGTGGACTCCGGCCTCGCCTCGCGGCGAGGCCGTTTCCGTTCCCGGCCCCACCGCCCGCGACCCTCCCACCAGCGATGATCTTGCGAATCGCCGGCCAGGGGGGCTGGCCACGCGAGCCGGCGGTGACGTAGGGTGCGACCGGCCGCTATCACTCGTTCGGGTGAAGGCGACGCCGCGAACAGACCAATCGGCCGGACAGGTGGGGTGGCAGAAGTGGGTAATTCGTCGTTGCCGCGAGCCCGCACTCGGGGCCGCCACCGGCGGGTGGAGCCCAAGACGTGGCAGCACGCCACTCCCCCGCGGGTGATCGGCTACGCGGTCGCGGTGTTCCTCACCGTGATCGCGGTCAGCAGCGCCTACCACCGCACCGACGCGCCGCAGGCAGCCCCGGCCCCGCAGCCGGCCGCCGCCCAGCCCGCCGCGCAGCTCCTCGCTCCGCAGGTCACGGCCACGGCGCCGGACCTGGCTCCCGCGACGCCGGAACCGCGGCTGCTCGCCAGCGAAACCCCGGCCCCGGCTCCCGCCAAGACACCGGCCACCGAGCGGCAGACCGAGGAAGCCCCGGAGACGACGAAGGCGCCGAAGCCGACCACCCGGACCTCTGCGCCCGCGGCGACCTCGCAGACGGAGGAGCCGACCCGGACCACGCAGCCGTCCGACGAGCCGGCGCCGACCACGCAGCCGTCCGAGCCGCCGAGCGAGACCGCCCCGCCGTCGCAGTCCGAGCCGCCGAGCAGCTCCGGGCCCGAACGCCCGGGCCTGCTGCCCGCGATCGGCGGGATCGTCGACGGGCTCACCGGTCCGCTGCTGAAGCCGTAGGCGTCGCGACCTCGGCACCCCGGTGGGACAGTTGATCCGGAGGTGCCGAGATGGACACAGTCGCGATCACCGGCGGGACCGGACACCTCGGGCGCGAGCTGGTGCGCCTGCTCAAGCCCGCGCACCGGGTGCGGATCCTGACGCGCCGCCCCGGCACCGATCCCGAGCTGGAGTGGGTGCAGGGCGACCTCGCCACCGGTGAAGGGGTCGCCGAAGCGGTGGCCGGCGCGCACACCGTGGTGCACGCGGCGACGTGTTCCCCCGCCGCCCAGCGCGGTTTCATGCACCCGGTCGACTTCTGGCGCAGCCCGCCCGATGTCGACGTCGACGGCACCAGCCGGTTGCTCGAAGCCGCCGCGGCGGCCCAGGTCCGGCACTTCCTCTACGTCTCCATCGTCGGCGTGGACCGGCCGGCCATGCCCTACCTGCGGCTGAAGCACACCGCCGAGGAGCTCGTCAGCGTCGCCGACGTGCCGTGGTCGATCGCGCGGGCGACCCAGTTCCACTGGCTGCTGGACCGGATGCTCAACCGCGCCGCCCGGCTCCCGGTGCTGCCGCTGCCGGGCGCGCTGCCCACGCAGCCGGTCGACACCCGTGACTTCGCCGAGTACCTGGTCGAATGCATCCGCGATGGCGCCGGGCAGCGGCGCGAGGACTTCGGCGGCCCTCAGGTGCTCACCCTCCGCGATGCGCTGCGCACCTGGCAGCGCGTCCGCGGCAGCGACCGCCGGGTGATCAACGTGCCGGCGCCGCGGCGGCTGCGCCGGATCGCCACCGACATGACCTGCCCCGGCGGTCGCCGCGGCAAGATCAGCTGGGCCGACTGGCTGCAGTCGCACCCCGCGGAGTGACCGCCGCGCGGCAGGCTCCGGCCGCTCTCCTACGATCTGAGGCGTACGGGGTACGGAGAGGGTGCGATGGCGACGGAGTACAGCGGCGGCGGAGATCCCGCACGCAGCCTGGCGCTGCTGTGGCGGACGCAGGACGGGCCGACCAGCGGGCGCAAGGGGCGGTCCGATCTGGGCGTGGGCCGGATCGTGCGGGCGGCGATCGAGATCGCCGACACCGACGGGCTCGCCGCGCTGTCCATGCGCCGGGTCGCCGACCACCTCGGCGTCGGCACCATGTCGCTGTACACCTACGTGCCGGGCAAGGCCGAACTGATCGACGTCATGCTCGACACCGCCTACGGCGAGACCGCCCGCCCCGCGCCCGGCCCCGCCTGGCGAAGCCGGTTGGCTCAGGTGGCGCGGGAGAACTGGGCGATGTACCACCGGCATCCGTGGATGCTGCAGGTCGCGGCCGGGCGCGCCGTGCTGGGGCCGAACGCGATCGCCAAGTACGACTACGAGCTGGGCGCGGTCACGGAGCTCGGGCTCACCGACGTCGAGATGGACTCCCTGCTGAGCCTGGTGCTGGGGCACGCAGAGGCCGCCGCCCGGCGGTCGGTGGAGATGGCGCAGGCCGAGCAGCGCAGTGGGATGAGCGACGAGCAGTGGTGGCAGGCGCACGCCCCGCTGCTCGGGCAGCTGGTCGACCCGCAGCGCTACCCGACGGCCGCCCGGGTCGGCGCCGCCGCGGGCGAGGCCCACGGCTCGGCGCACAACCCGGAGCACGCCTTCGAATTCGGCCTGCAGCGGATCCTCGACGGCATCGAGGCGTTCGTCGCGGACCGCGGCTAGCGGTCAGGCGATCTTGACCAGAAATGGGTGATGGGCGCGGATCGCGCGGCGCATGATCTTGCCGTTCTCGGTCTTCGTGGCGGCGCGCCGAGTCGCTGGCGTCCATGGCAGAGTGTCGGGTTCTCAGGGTGGTCACAGTCCGACCGGAACGCCAAGCAGCCTCGTCAGAGACGCCGCAGGGTCGGCTTCGCCGCGAGGTCCGGTCGGCCGCCCGCAGCGGTGATGCTTCAGACCGCCGTGCAGCCGCCGTCGAGGACCAGCTCGGCGCCGGTGACGTACTTCGACTCGTCCGAGGCCAGGAAGAGCACCCCGTGGGCCACGTCCCGCGGTTCACCTCGGGCGCCGAGCGGGATGGCCGCGAGAGTGCGGGCGTTGCAGGCCCGAGCAACGTCCGATTCATCGCGGCGAACCGATGTCGCCGATCCGGTTTCGATCGATCCCGGGTGGACCGAGTTCCCCCGGATCCCGTGCGCCGTCGATAGCTGCCGACCGGTCGGGCGAGGCAGGGCCTTTCTGCAATCAGAATTGCGATGTACATTGTCGCAACTGCGCTTGCAGAGCGCTCCGCCTCGCACCCGGGAGCAGGGTTCGTGTCCACAGCACAGAACGACGAGATCTTCGGCAACGCCGACGCCCAGTGGCTGGGTGACGTCTTGCCCGACGTACCGCTGTCCAAGGCGCAGTCGCGCGTGGTCGACGTGATCGCCCGCAACCCGCAACTGGCGTCCTACGCGGACATCGCCGAGATCGCGCAGCGGGCCGACGTCAACAACTCCACCGTGGTCCGCGCCGCCCAGACGCTGGGCTACCGGGGCTGGCCGGACCTGCAGCGCGAGCTGCGCGCCCGCTACCTGGTGCTGATCTCCTCCGAAGACACGCTCGTCGAGCACGGTGAGCACCGCAGCCCGCTGCACGACGCCCTGACGCACGACATCGACAACCTGCGCCAGACGCTGGACACCAACACCGCCGCCGACACGGAGGCCGCCATCGCGGCGCTGGCCGCGGCGAAGTCGATCCTCGTGGTCGGCGTCGGCTCCTTCGCCGGGCCGGCCAGCGTCATGGCCCACCTCGGTTCCACCATGGGCTATCCGATCTCCCTGGAGAACCGGGCCGGGGTGCACCTGGCCACCGCCATCAACAGCCTCGGACCGGGCGACGTCCTGGTGGTCATCAACATGTGGCGGTCCATGAAGCAGCTCATAGCCACCACCGAGTCGGCCCGCGCCGCCGGCGCGACGATCATCGCGATCACCGACATGCGCCGAGGCCGGCTGGCCACGACCGTGGCCGACCACCTGCTGATCGTGCCATCGGAAGGCATCTCCTTCTTCCAGTCCGTCACCGCGGCCACCTCGGTCGTCTACGGGCTGCTCGCCGGGATGCAAGCGGCCCAACCGGAGCGCAGCCGCGCCGCGATCCGCCGCACCCAGCAGCTGTGGAAGGACCTGGACATCTACCTCGACTAGGACGAATCGGGCCGCCCTCCGCGAAATGGAGCTCTGATGAACAAGCAAATCGCCGTCGTCGGCCTGGGGTCGATGGGCGGCGCCATGGCCTCCGCTCTGCACCAGGCGGACTGGCGGGTGTCCGGATTCGACCCCTCCCCCGACGCACGTTCAGCTGCGGAAACCGTCGGCATCCGCACCGCGGACGACGTCGGGTCACTGGCCGGAACGCCCTACGTCGTCCTCTCGCTGCCCTCGGCCCGCGCGGTCGAGGCGACGGTCCCCCAGCTGCTGGAGAGCGCGGGCACCATCGCGATCGTCGACACGACGACGTCGGAACCGGCCACCAGCGCCGAGCTCGCCGCCCTCGCCGCCGAACGTGGCACGGCCTTCGTCGACGCACCCGTCTCGGGCGGGCGCGACGGGGCCGCGACGGGCCGGCTGACGGCCTTCGTCGGCGCCACGCCGGAAGCCCTCGACGCAGCCCGACCCGTGCTGGAGGCGCTGACCAGCGGCCAGTACCAGCACCTCGGCGACCCCGGCTCCGGCAACGTCGTCAAGCTGCTCAACAACGTCCTGGCCGCGGCCAACCTGGTGTCCGTCGGTGAGGCCCTTGCCGTCGCGAAGGCCTACGGCGTGGATCCCGCCGTCGCCGCAGCGGGAATCAGCAGCGCCTCCGGTGGCAGCAAGGTCTCCGCCGCGATGTACCCGAACTGGGTGCTGTCCGGCACCCACGACTCGGGCTTCTCCCTCGGGCTGATGGCCCGGGACGCCGCCCTGGCCATCGAGATCGCCGACCAGCGCGGCGAGCAGCCGGGCCTGCTGGCCGCCGCGAGCCAGCGCTGGCAGGACGCCCTCACCCGCCTCGGCCCGAGCGCGGACTTCACCGAGATCGCGCGAACCGTCGCCCCCTCCCTCACCCGTGAAGGATCCCCAGAAGCATGAGCACCGCCCCGACCACTTCTTCGGCCGCCACCGCGCGCCAGGCCTTGGACGCCGCCTTCCCGCGGGGCCTCGGAGCCTTCGTCGACGGCGCCATCGCCACCGGCGGCGGCGATCGCATCACCCTCACCTCCGCCGCCACCGGCGAGGACTACGCCGACTTCAACGATCCCGGTCGGGAAGGTGCCGACGCCGTCCTGACCAGCGCGGTCCGCGGGGCCGCGAAGTGGGCCGCGACGGACGCCTTCGAACGGGCCGGGATCCTGCGCGAGGTCTCACGCACGATCCTGGAGCACGCCGAGGAACTGGCCGTGCTTGAGTCCGCCACCACCGGAAAACCACTCCGGGACACCCGGGGCGAGGCGGCCAAGGTCGCCGAGATGTTCGGCTACTACGCGGGATGGGCCGACAAGCTGATGGGCCGGACCATCCCCGTCCCCGGCAACTGGCACACCTACACCGAACGCGTCCCGTGGGGCGTCGTCGTGGCCATCACCCCGTGGAACGCGCCGCTGTTCACGGCCGGCTGGAACTCGGCGGCACCGCTGGCCGCCGGCAACGCCGTCGTCGTCAAACCCAGCGAGTTCACCCCGGCGTCCACGCTCCGGCTGGCCCAGCTGGCGCACCAGGCCGGTCTGCCGGAAGGCGTCTTCAACGTCGCCGCCGGTCTCGGGGGCACCGTCGGCACCGCCCTCACCAGCGACCCGCGCGTCGGGAAGGTCTCGTTCATCGGCTCGGTCGCCACCGGCCGCCGGGTGGCGGTCGCGGCGGCCCGGGCCGGCATCCCGACCGTCCTCGAACTCGGCGGCAAGAGCGCCAACATCGTCTTCGCCGACGCGGACCTGGACCGCGCGGCCGACGGTGCCATCGCGGCCGTGTTCTCCGGCGCCGGGCAGTCCTGCGTGGCCGGCTCGCGGCTGCTGGTGCAGCGCAGCGTCCACGCCGAGTTCGTCGAGCGCGTTGCGGAGCGGGCGGCGCGATTGCGCCTCGGCGATCCGCTCGACCCCGACACGGAGGTCGGCCCGATCATCACCGCGCCGCAGTTCGCCACCGTGAACTCCCTCATCGAGGCGGGGCTGCAGGACGGCGGCCGCCGGGTCACCGGCGCGGAGCTGCCCGCCGCGTTGACCGGCTCCGCGCTGGCAGCCGGTCACTGGGTCGCGCCTACCCTGCTCGACGGGGTCACACCGGCCAACCGGTTGGAGACCAGCGAGGTGTTCGGTCCGGTGGTCGGCGCCGACGCCTTCGACACCGAGGCGGAAGCGATCGACCGGGCCAACGGCACGAACTTCGGCCTGGCGGGCGCGGTGTGGACCGGCGACGTGTCCCGCGCCCACCACGTGGCACGCTCCGTCAAGGCCGGCACCTTCTGGATCAACTCCTACAAGACGATCCACGTCGCCGTCCCCTTCGGCGGCTTCGGCGATTCCGGCCACGGCCGCTCCTCGGGCCCGGGCGTGCTCGACGAGTACACCCAGACCAAGGCCGTCTGGGTGCCCACCCGCGCCGCAGGCGCACCGTTCCCGTCGCTGAGCTACTAGGGAGGCGAGATGGGACCGACCCAGCAGGAACGACGGTTCATAGTGGCGGCTCACCGCCGGAACCCCTCGCAGGAAGCAGCAGCCCGATGACCACTTCCGCCGTCCCGGCCAAGGCCGGAACGAAGCAAACGCTGCCGATCGCCGCCCTGGCACTGGTCATCGCGCTGTTCGTCCAGTTCGTCGGCCAACTCGAAATCAACCTGGGCATCGGGTCCATCATCATCTTCCCGATGGTGTGGGGGCTGGTCCTCGGCCTGCTGGTGTCGGTGCAGAGGTTCAAGCCGCTCGGCCTGGACCTGCAGAAGGCGGCCTCGGCCCTGGTCGGCGTGGCAGTGATGCTGCTGGTGGCCCGGCTCGCCTTCAACATCGGGCCTAGCCTGCCGGCCCTGGTCAAAGCGGGGCCCGCCCTGCTGCTGCAGGAGATCGGCCACCTGCTCGGGACGATCGTCCTCGCCCTACCGCTGGCCGTGCTGCTGCGCATGGGCAAGGCGACGATCGGTGCCACGTTCTCCCTGGACCGCGAACCGTCGTTCGCAATGGTCTCCGAGAAGTACGGGCCGGACTCGGACCAGTACCGCGGCGTGCTGGCGATGTACGTGTTCGGCACGCTCTTCGGCGCGGTGTTCATCACGCTCCTGACGTCGCTGGTGGCGAACTGGCGGATCTTCGATCCGCTGGCGCTGGCCATGGGCGCGGGCGTCGGGTCCGGATCGATGATGGCGGCGTCCACGGCGAGCATCGTGGACGCGTACCCGGCCGACGAAGAGGCCGTCCTGGGCATGGCCGCCGTGTCGAACCTGATCACCACGATCCTGGGCGTGTACGTCGGGATCTACCTCGCGCTGCCGCTGGCTGACCGGTTTTACCGGCTGCTCACCCGCCGTCAGGGCAACCCCGCTCCTGGGCCGAGCGCGTCGGCGGCTTCCGCCGGTGCCGGGTCGGACGAGGTCGCTGAAAATCGCGCGTTCCGGGAGCAGGTCGTCGCGGCCTCGGCCCAGGTCGCGCTGCCGCTGTGGCTGTCGCTCGGGGTGCTGACGGTGCTGGGCATCGGCACCGCCTCGATCGCGGCCGGCGCCTTGAGCTGGAAGGTCGTCGGCGGCTACGCGGTGCTCCTGGCCCTGGTACTGCTCGGGCTCCTCCTGGCGAAGGTCTCCCGGAAGATCTCGGCGATCGTGTGGATCACCACCGTGGGCGCCTACATCTCCAGCCCCTGGTTCCCCGGCGCCGAGGTGCTGAACCCGCTGGTGAAGTCGGTGGACTTCCTCTCGATCGCCACCATCATGCTGACCCTGGCGGGGCTGTCGCTGGGCAAGGACATCCCGCTCCTGCGGCGGATCGGCTGGAAGATAATCCCGGTCGGCCTGGTCGCGATCACGGCGTCGTTCCTGCTGTCGACCGTGATCGCCGAGTTCGCCCTCGGTCTGTGGGGCTGAGCGATCCGCCGGGATCGGTAGTCTGAACGCACCGCGGTGGCGCAGAACAGCAGGTCACCGGGTTGCGCGGCTGCGAGGACGAGGCAGTGCGGGAGAACGATCCGTTGATGGCGGGGCTGGTCCCCGAGCCGGACCGGCACGTCCGGGTGCTGCTGGAGTCCGGCCGCCCGAACGCCGCCGGCCTCGCCTTCAAGCGGCTGGTCGCCGACGGGGCGAACCACGTCGACGGCCGGTGGGACTCCGCCGTCGTTCTCGTGCACCGGGCCTACCTGGCGTGGCGGCTGAATCGAATCCCGCTCGCCCTCGACCTCGTCGCCGAGGGGTGGACCGGGCTCGACGTCGACCGGCCGCAGGGTGGAGCCGCCGCCCAGACCATGGGCATGCTCGGGGATCTGCTGCAGGCCGTCGGGCACCACGCCGCCGCGGAGGAGCTCATCACCCAGTCCGTGCAGGTCGCCCGGCGCTGCGGTGAGCCGGAGGTTCTCGCGCACTGCCTGGAACGGGAGGCCAACTGCTGGCAGCTCCGGGCCATGAGGGCCAACGGCACGGCAGACGAGTGCTTCCGCACGGCGCTGGAGCTCTTCGACGAAGCGCTGTCGCTGGCCTCCCCCGGACAGGTCCGCCACCGCGCACTGGCCGGCAGCGCCCGGGCCCTGGTCGCCCTCGGGCAGGGCGCCGAGGCGGAGAGCCGCGCGGTGCGGGCGCTGACGGCTAGCGAGGAAGCGGAGGACCACTACACCTCGGCGATCGCGAACTGGGTGCTCGCCGAGATCCGCCGGCACCAGCGTCGCCTGGTCGAAGCCAGGATCTTCGCCGGTCGAGCCGTCGAAACAGCGGAATGGATCCGGGACACCAGGCTGCGGATGCGGTTCTCGCAGGCCCTGACCACGATCTGCCGAGAGCTGGACGACCCGGTCGGCGAGGCCAATGCGTTGCGCAGCATGGTCGCCGCCAGCAGCGCCGCCATGCACGCGCTGCAGGTGGGGCTCGGCCAGGCCCTGGATCAACGCCGCGTCGCCATTCAGGCGCAGCGCCAGGAGTCCGCCGCGCAACAAGATGCGTGCAGGGAACCGCTGACCGGCCTGCTCAACCGGCGCGGCGTGGAGCAACGGGCGGCGGCTGCCGATCAGGTCGCAGCGCGGTGGCTGCTCGTGATGGACATCGACAACTTCAAGGAGATCAACGACGCCGCGGGCCACACCGCAGGCGACCTCGTCCTGCAGGAGGTCGCCAAGCTGCTGCAGCGCGAATGCGGCCCCGACGACCTCGTCTGCCGGTGGGCGGGCGACGAGTTCGTGGTGCTGCTCGCCGACCAGCAGCCGGATTCCAGCACTGCCGGTCCGGAGCTGGCCGAGCGCATCCGCGCCGCGGTGGAGAGCCACGACTGGACGCCGCAGCTGGGCCCGAGAACCCGCCCGCTGACCGTCAGCGTCGGCGTCGCCGCCGGGTCCACCGATTTCGATCCCCTCTTCGCCGCCGCCGACCGCGCTCTCTACCTGGCGAAGCGCGCCGGCCGCAACCGGGTCGAGATCGACAGCACCCAGCCCCCGACGCTTCCTCCAGCGCAGAGCTGACCGCAAAACCGCACCCCACGACGAAGAGTCGGATGCGTAGCCGCAGCCGCCGAGCGGTTCACGGGCCGTTTGGTCGTGGCTGCCCCAGCGCCGTCACCACCGCTTGGGCAACCAGGCCCCGGTCTGCCAGCCCCGCCGGCTCGACCAACCACACCCCCGCGGCCCTCGCCTCCCTGCATCCCGAGGAGTATGTCGGCCGGATTTGCCTGAACGAAGCGTCTTGACAAAAAGTCAGCTCCGGACGAACCTGATCACACCCGACATAGCCCCGAAACCGCCGCTCCTGCACCAGCCGTCGACCCGAGTCCGTGCACGTCGCCTGAACACCTTCGCGCTTCGCATCAGCCGCTCGGGAGAGAACATGGAACAGCCCCGCCGCGAGGCCGTCTCGCCAGCACGACCGCACCGAGGCAGTGTCCGGAACGAGGCTGTGCACCGCGACGTTCTGCGGGCCGCGAGCGAGCTCCTCGACGAGCGGGGGTATTCGCGCCTCACGATGGAGGCGGTCGCCCACCGCGCCAAGGTGGGCAAGGCGACCGTCTACCGGTGGTGGTCGTCGAAATCCGCGCTCGCGCTGGAGGTGCTCGCCGAGCGCTACCAGTCGCATCCGGTGCCGGACAGCGGAGACAGCCGGCAGGACCTGGTCGCCTTCCTCAGCGTCAACATCGTCGAGCAGCTCCGGCAGGTCGACCGGGCCACCGCTCTCGCGCTCAGCGCGGACGTCGCCGACGATCCCGAGGCGCGGCGGATCTGGGTGGACCTCGGGGTCACCCGGCGGCGGCTGGGGCGCGCCGTGGTCGGCCGGGTGATCGCGCGCGGAGATCTACCCGAGGACACCGACGTCGATCTGGTGCTGGACATGTTCGCGGGCTTCACCTTCTTCCGGCGCAACCTGACGGACCGGCCGATCGGGGTGCAGTACGCCGAGCAACTGGTCGATCTCCTGCTCGGCGGCCAGGTTCCGCGCCGGACCGCGCAACGGGCGACCGGACCGCCGGAGGACTGAGGGCTTCCCCGCAAGCGGTCGGCTCACCAGGCCGAACCGCCTTCCGCCGCCGCGCGGGTGAAAAGGACCCCGGGCCGGTGCTGTCGACACCGGCCCGGTTCCAGCCGGACCGCCGATGGACCTCAGTGGGCGCTGGGCACGGCGATCCGGACATCTCCTCGAAAAGGAGCGTAGTTGATGAGAAGATCCACGACCCTCGGGCTGGCGGCGGGTCTCGTCGCGGCCCTGCTCGGGGGCGCAGTGAGCGCGGTCGCCGCCCCGGCGGCGGTGCCGACACCGGAGTCGGTCATCGGCTGGCAACCGTGCGCGGACCGCAAGATGGCCAGCTACGAGCAGATCGCCGACTACTTCCGGCATCTGGACGACACCAGCGACCGGATCCAGTTGGTGGAGATCGGGAAGTCCAGCGGAGGACGACCGATGCTCATGGCGCTGATCTCCTCCGAACAGAACCTCAAGCCGAAGAACCTCCAGCGGTACAAGGAGATCTCCCGCCGGCTCGCCACCGGGGAGCCGGCCGCGGCCGAGGCCGAGCAGCTCGCGCGGGAGGGCAAGTCGATCGCCTGGGTCGACTTCGGCATCCACTCCGCCGAGATCGCCAGCGGACAGACCGCGCCCATGTTCGCGCACCGGCTGGTCACCGGCGAGTCCGAGGAGATGCGCCGGATCCGCGACGACGTGATCACCATCGTCGTGCCGAACATGAACCCGGACGGCACCACCATGGTCGCCGACTGGTACAACGAGCACGTCGGCACGCCCTACGAGCGGACCTTCCCGCCGGAGCTCTACAACAAGTACGCCGGGCACGACAACAACCGCGACTGGTACATGTTCAACCTGCCGGAGTCGCAGAACATCGGGCGGCAGCTCTACCACGAGTGGTTCCCGCAGCTGATCCACAACATCCACCAGACCGCGCCGTACCCGGCCCGGATCTTCGTGCCGCCGTTCGAAGAACCGGTCAACCCCAACATCAACCCGGAGACGACCCGCGGCGTCAACCTGGTCGGCGACGCCATGACGCGGCGGCTCGACAGCGAGGGCAAGACCGGCGCGGTCTCCCGGACCACCTTCGACATGTGGTGGAACGGCGGAATGCGCTCGGCGCCGTACTTCCACAACATGGTCGGGATCCTCACCGAGACCGCGCACACCTGGCCCACCCCGGCGACCTACGACCCGAAGGACTTCCCGCCGACCTTCCCGAACGGCGAGTCCACTTCCCAGCCGTCGGCGTTCTACCCGAGCCCGTGGCGCGGCGGCGAATGGCACCTGCGGGACAGCTGCGAGTACATGGCGACCACGTCGATGGCGATGCTGGACGTCGCCTCGGAGAAGCGGGACGAGTGGCTGCGCGGCATCTACCGGATGGGCCGTGCGGCGATCGACGCTGGCGCGAACGAGAGCTACGTCATCCCCGCAGACCAGACGGATTTCCCGACCGCGGTCAAGCTCGTGAACGTCCTGCGGATGGGCGGGATCGAGGTGGAGCGGGCGACCGCGCCGTTCTCTGTGCAGAACCGGACGTATCCCGCGGGCAGCTTCATCGTCCGCGGCGCCCAGGCGTTCCGGCCGTACCTGACCGATCTGCTCAACGCGCAGGTCTACCCGAACCGGGAGCAGTACCCGGGTGGGCCGCCGGACGCGCCTTACGACATCACCGGTTGGACACTGCCCATGCAGATGGGCGTCCAGGTCGACAAGCACGCGCAACGCGTCCCCGCCGTCGGTGAGCCGGTCGATCGGGCGGCACCACCGCGCGGCCGGATCAGCGAAAAGCCCGTCCTGGCGCTGGATCCGCGCGTGAACGACTCGGTCGCCGCGGTCAACGCGCTGCTCGGTCGAGGCGCGTCGATCGCCCGCAGCACCACCCCGGTGGCCACGGACGCAGGCGAATGGCCGGCTGGCACGTTCCTGATGAGCAACGCCGATCGCGCGAAGGTCGCCGAAGTCGCCGACCGGTTCGGCCTCGTGGTGGCCGGAGCGGACCGGCTGCCTGAGGGCACCAAAGCGCTGACCGCACCGCGAGTCGGGCTCTACTACCCGTGGGGCGGCGCGATGAGCCCGCAGGCGCTGGCCACCGGCAGCACGAGCACCGGCGGCGGCAACATCGACGAGGGTTGGACGCGGTTCCTCCTGGAGCAGTACGGGTTCAACCAGGACAAGCTCACCGACGACGAGGTCCGCGCAGGCCAATTGCGGCAGCGCTACGACGTGATCGTCCTGCCGGACGCCACGTACGCCGCGATGCGAGACGGTCAGAAGCCGGGCTCGATGCCGCCGGAGTACACCGGTGGCATGACCGAGGCCGGTGTGGCGAACCTGAAGCAGTTCGTCGCCGACGGCGGAGTCCTGGTCACGCTCAACAACGCGGAGGAACTGGCCCGAACCGGCCTCGGAGTACCGGTCCGCGACGTCACCGAAGGTCTGAAGGACACCGAGTTCTTCGCCCCCGGGACGCTGCTGAACATGCGGTTCGACCCGAACCAACCGATCGCATGGGGCATGCCGGAGCGCGGCGTCGGATTCTTCGCCCGCAGCCCGGGATTCGCCACCGACGCGCACTCGGTGCGAACGGTGGCGTCCTATCCGGACGAGAAGCTCCTCGCCAGCGGTTGGATCCTGGGCGAGCAGACCCTGCACAACCGGTCCGCGGCCGTCGACGCGCAGGTCGGCCAGGGCCACGTGGTGCTGCTCGGTTTCCGGCCCCAGCACCGGGGCCAGTCGCACGGCACCTACAAGTTGCTGTTCAACTCGCTGTTCCTCAGCACGACCGCGAAGTGAAACCCTGGTCTGCCGGGTCGCCACAACGACCCGGCAGACCACCAGGGGTCCACCGCGGACGGGGGCGCGCCTGGCCGAACGAGCCCGGACCGAAGACTGGTCCTATGAGGAGTTCCTGGCCGCCTTCCTGCAGCGCGAGGCGGAACGCGCCGTCGAGCTCATGCTCGCCGGAACCGAGGCACCCGCCGAAGCCGTTGTCGTCTCCCCCACCCTGCGTCGTCCTCAGTCGACGCAGCGAAGGCCCCGAGATGTCCGCCGGCGGCGCTGCTCCGGCCAAGCCAAGCCGATCACCTCGGGAACGAAGAGGATCGCGACGTAGTAGGCCATGAACTGCACGCCCGCGTGCATTCCGCACAAGGCGGTTGGCAACGCCGGCGAGCATCGCGATCAGCAGCGTGGCCACTACGCCGAAGGGGCCACCTTCTCAGTCGTCGACGGAGAAAGCTGGGGAGACTTACCCGGCGTTTGCGATCTTGACCAGCATCTTGCCGGTGTTCTCGCCGCGCATCATGCCGAGGAACGCCTCCGGCGCGTTGCGCAGGCCCTCGACGACCGTCTCCCGGTAGCTGATCTTGCCCTCGCGCAGCCAGCCGCCGACCTCGGCGAAGAACTGGTCCTTGCGGTGCGCGTGGTCGATGACGATGAAGCCCTGCAGCTTCAGGCGCTTCGAGACGATCTTGAACAGGTTGTTCGGGCCGGGCTTCGGCTCCGCGTTGTTGTACTGCGAGATCATGCCGCACTCCGCCACTCGGCCGAAGTCGTTGAGCACCTCGATGGCGGCCTCCAGGTGCTCGCCGCCGACGTTGTCGAAGTAGACGTCGATGCCGTCGGGCGCGGCGGCCTTGAGCTGCTCGACGACCGGGCCGTCGTGGTAGTTGAACGCGGCGTCGAAGCCGAGTTCGTCGACGAGGTAGCGGACCTTCTCGGCCGACCCGGCGCTGCCGATCACCCGGGACGCGCCGCGCAGCTTGGCGATCTGCCCGGCCAGCGAGCCCACCGCCCCGGCCGCGCCGGAGATGAACACCACGTCGCCTTCCTTCTGCTCGGCGATGTCGGCGAGCCCGACGTAGGCGGTCATGCCGGGCATGCCGAGCACGTACAGGTAGGCGCTCAACGGCGCGACCTGCGGGTCGACCTTCACGGCGTGCTTGGCTTCGAACGTCGCGTAGTCCCGCCAGCCGAAGTAGTGCAGCACGAAGTCGCCGGGCTGGAAGCCCTCGGCGTTGGCGGCGACGACCTCGCCGACCGCGCCGCCCTGCAGCGCCTTGCCCACCTCGAAGGGCGGCACGTACGACCTGCCCTCGTTCATCCGCCCCCGCATGGCCGGGTCGACGCTCATCCAGACGTTGCGGACCAGCAGCTCGCCCTCGCCCGGCTGCGGCTGCTCGACCTCGACGACGTCGAAGTTCTCCTGCGTCGGCCAGCCCTTCGGGCGGGACGCGAGGCGGATCTCCAGGCCCTTGCTCATCGTTGCTCCTCCATCGGTGCGGTCGACACCGACCATACATAAAGTGTCAGTCGCTGCCAATTGTCGCTACGTGACTTATGTCGTCCTCTGGCATAATGACGGGCATGAGTGCCCCGACCGACCAGGGTGGCCTGCGCGCCCGCAAGAAGCAGCGCACGCGGGCCGCGCTGATCGACGCGGGCCTGGACCTGTTCCTCACGAAGGGCTACGACGCGACGACCATCGACGAGATCGCCGCCGAGGTGGAGATCTCGTCGCGCACGTTCTTCCGCTACTTCGCCGGCAAGGAGGACGTCGCGCTGGCCAAGGGCGACGAGTTCGACGAGCTGGTGCTCGAAGCCCTCACCGCCCGGCCCGCCGCCGAACCGCCGCTGCTCGCCCTGCGGCACGCGGTGCTGGCGATGATCCACGAGGCCGCTGCGGGTGACGGCGTCCGCCGGTTCCTCCAGGTCCAGCACCTGATCAACAAGACACCGGCGCTGCTGGCCGGCAACCTGCGCCGCGCGGCGGGCAGCGAAGAGCGGCTGACCACCGAGATCGCCGCGCGGCGGGGCGTCGACCAGGCCCATGACATGCGGCCCCGGGTGCTCGTCGGGATGGTCTGCGCGGGCCTGCGCATCGGCCTGGAGACGATGTGCGCCGACCCGCGCCGCGATCTGGAGCGGCTGGTCGAGCTCGTCGAGGAGGCCATCGACCTGGCCACCGCCGGGATCCCGCAGCGCTGGGGCGACGACCCGCACACCTGGTGAACGCCGCCTGCTCAGAGCCTCGGCCAGGGGCGCTGCGCGGGGCGGAGCTGCTCGTACGCCCTGGCCAGGGCGAGGGTGCCCAGGTCGTCGAAGCGCTTGCCCGCGATCTGCAGGCCGATCGGCAGGCCCTCCGGGGTCCAGCCGCAGTTGACCGACACCGCCGGCTGGCCGGACATGTTGCAGGGCAGCGTGAACGCGATGTGCTCCATCGCCCGCATCGGGTCGCCCGTCGGGTAGGCCTGCTCCGCCGGGAAGGCCGGGATCGGCGCCACCGGGGACAGCACGTAGTCGAAGTCGCGGGCCACCCGGTTGGCCGCCACCGAGATCGCGTCCATCTGGCTGAAGCCGTGGAACACCTCGGCCGCCGAGACGTCCTCGGCGCTGGTCGCCCACTGCGCGATGCCGGGCAGGATCTTGGCGCGGCGTTCGGCGGGCAGGGCCGAGATGTCGGTGAACGACCGGAAGCGCCAGAACAGGTCCATGCCGTCGAGCATCTCGCGGGACAGGAACGGGTCGATGGGTTCCACCGCCGCCCCGGCGGAGGCGAACAGCTGCGCCGCGGCGGTCACGGCGGCGGTGACCGCGGGCTCGACCGGCAGCCCCACCCGGTGGTCGAGCAGCAGGGCGATGCGCAAGCCGCGCACGTCGCGGTCCAGCCGCGTCCAGTCGACGTCGGCCGGGGGAAGCGCCGTGTGGTCGCGCTCGTCCGGGGCCGACAGCACCGACGTCAGCAGCGCGGCGTCCGCGACCGTGCGGGTCATCGGGCCGATGACCCGGCCTGGATACGGCGGGGAGACCGGGATGCGGCCGAAGCTGGGCTTGAGCCCGACCACCCCGCACCAGCCGGCGGGCAACCGCACCGAGCCGCCGATGTCGGTGCCCACGTGCAGCGGCCCGTAGCCCGCGGCGGCCGCCGCACCCGCCCCGGCGCTGGAACCGCCGGGCGTTCGCGTCAGATCCCACGGGTTGCGGGACAGGTGGTGGAAGCTCGACGCGCCCGAGGAGAGCATGCCGTAGTCGGGCATGGTGGTCTTGGCGAAGATCACCGCACCGCTCTCGCGCAGCCGTGCGGGCGCGGGCGCGTCTTCCGCGGCCGGGATCAGCTCGGTGGCCGCGGTACCTTGCGGCACCGGCGTCCCCTTCGTGGCGATGTTCTCCTTGACCGTCACCGGCACCCCGTCCAGCGGCCCGGCCGGTTCGCCGGCGTGCCAGCGCCGTTCCGACGCCCGGGCCGCGACCCGGGCACCTTCGGGATCCGGCGCGTAGAGGGCGCACAGCTTGGGCTCGCGGGAATCGACGCGCGCCAGCACCGCGTCGATGGCTTCGACCGGCGAGGCCTCGCCCGCCCGGTACGCCGCCACCAGATCCACGGCCGGGAGGTCGGCCAGCTCTGTCATGCCACGTCTCCTCGTTCGCGTCCGAAGCCCCGAGTCTCGGCCAGCGCGCAGCGCGAGGAAAGTTGGCAACGTGTCCACACCGGGGGCGCGAACCGTGCACAACGTCAGTTGACTCGCACCGTCCGCCGCGGACCGTGACCAGTCCACTGTGGATTCAGCGCGTCGGTCCGGCCGAGTGGATGCCCGGCCGGACCGGCGGTGAACTCCGCGGCTCAGCTCGGACGGCGCGTTCGGCCCCGGGCCCGCAGCTCGACGTTCGGCAGTTCCGGTGCGGGCAGCGCCGGGCCGCCGTAGCCGTGCACGACCCCGAACCGGCCGTCCGGGTCGGCGGCCGCGCGGCCGTGCTCCCACTCCGCCCTGGCCTGGGCGACTTCGTCGTGCGAGCGCCCGACGAAGTTCCACCACATGACGATCTCCTCCTCGAACGGGATGCCGCCGAGCAGCATCGCCCGCGCCGGGCCGTCGCCCCGCACCGAGAGCTCGTCCCGGCCGCGCCCGAGGTAGAGCATGTTGCCCCGGGCCAGCGGCTGGTCGTCGACGGAGACGCCGTCGGAGACCGCCAGCACCGCGTGCTCGAACTCCGGCTCCACCGGTAGCCGCAGCGTGCGGCCCGCCGCGATCGACAGGTCCGCGCCGACCAGCGGCGTGTAGGTCCGCGCGGTCGACTCGGCGCCGGCGAGCGCGCCCATCAGCACCGTCACTGCACCGTCCGCCGTGGACAGCACCGGCAGGTCGGCGTGGTTCTCGAAGTGCGGGGCGACGTCGCGCCGGTCTCCGGGCAGCGCCACCCACAGCTGCACGCCGTGCAGGACCGGGCCGTGGCCGACCGGTGACTCCTCGGAGTGCGAGATGCCGAAACCGGCCGTCATCAGGTTGAGCTCGCCCGGCCGCACCAGCTGCTCGCTGCCCAGGCTGTCGCGGTGCAGCACCTCGCCGTCGAGCAGCCAGCTCACCGTCTGCAGGCCGGTGTGCGGGTGCGGCGGCACCTGCATGCCCGGCGCCCCGGCGATGTCGGCCGGACCGTAGAAGTCGGCGAAGCACCAGGCGCCCACCATGCGCCGGTCGCGATTCGGCAGGGTCCGGCCCACCATCATCGCCCGCGGGCCGCCCAGCGGCACGGTGCGCGGTTCGAGGAGTTCGCATTCCCGCCCGGCGGCGGTCGCCACGCCACCGCAGCGCAGTTCGGCCGGATCGTGTTCCACGTTGCTCACCCGGCCAGCCTCCCCCATCCCGGGCTGCGTGCACAATCGACGGGACCGATGCCGATCGCTCGTGGAGGCAGAACGTGACCAGTCCGACCAAGCCCGAGGTCGTGGACAACCCCGACGCCAAGCGGTTCGAGATCCGCGCTGACGGCGAGCTGGCCGGTTTCGCCGAGTACCGGCTGCGCCCCAAGTCCATCGCGTTCGTGCACACCGAGATCGACTCCCGGTTCGAGGGCCGCGGCCTGGGCAGCGCGCTCGTCCGCACGGCGCTGGACGACGTCCGGGAGCGGGGCCTCGCGGTGCTGCCGTACTGCCCGTTCGTCCGCCGCTGGATCAGCACGCACCCGGACTACCAGGACCTCGTCCCCACCGACAAGCGCGCCGAGTTCGAACTTTGACAGTCCTTTGTGGTCAGTCCGGATGGTGAGCCGCTCCGCGCGGCGGGCCTAGGCTGGTGGCGGACCGGAAATCGAGACAACACCGATCGGAGCGCACGTGTCGCAACCGTCCCTGCCCCGCCGCGAACTGGGCCGCAGCGGCCCGCTGGTGAGCGCCATCGGCTATGGCGCGATGGGCCTCTCCGGGGTCTACGGCGCCGCCGACGACGCCGAGTCGGCCCGGCTGCTCGACCAGCTGGTCGACCTCGGCATCAACTTCCTGGACACCGCCGACGTCTACGGCGAAGGGCACAACGAGGAGCTGATCAGCGGCCTGCTGGCGAAGCGCCGCGACGAGGTCGTGCTGGCCACCAAGTTCGGCTCGAACAAGGAGACCGGCGGCGGCCGCCCCGAGTACGTCCGCCAGGCGGTCGAGGCCAGCCTCACCCGCCTGGGCACGGACCGCATCGACCTCTACTACCTGCACCGGCTCGACCCGACCACGCCGATCGAGGACACCGTCGGGGCGCTGGCCGAGCTGGTGCAGGCGGGCAAGGTGCGGTACCTCGGCCTCTCCGAGATCAGCGCCGGCACGCTGCGCCGCGCCCACGCGGTGCACCCGATCACCGCGGTGCAGCAGGAGTACTCGCTGTTCACCCGCGACCCGGAGGCCGAACTGCTGCCCGCGCTGCGCGACCTCGGCGTCGCGCTCGTCGCGTACTCGCCGCTGGGCCGGGGCGTGCTGACCGGCGCGTTCAGCGACATCTCGGACGTCGAGAACTTCGAAGTCCGCAAGAAGCGGTACCCGCGCTTCGAGGAGGAGAGCCTCCGCCACAACATCGAGCTGACCCGGCCGCTGCGCGAGCGCGCCGCGGACCTGGGGATCACCCCGGCGCAGCTCGCGCTGGCCTGGCTGCTCGCCCAGGGCGAGGACGTGGTGCCGATCCCGGGCAGCCGCCGGATCGAGCGGGTGGAGGCCAACATCCACGCCGCCACGACGCGGCTGGACCCGGCGGTCGTGGCGGAGCTGTCCGCGAAGTTCCCGCCCGGCGCCGCCGCCGGCGAGCGCTACACACCCGCCGGGATGGCCCGGCTGGACCGGTGACCGCTCACCCGACGGTCGCGCCGAAGACCAACCCGAGCAGGTAGGTCACCGCCGCTGCCCCCGCCCCGATGGCGAGCTGCCGCAGGGCGCGGGGCAGCGGCGCCGCACCGGAGAGCACGCCGACGGTCGCGCCGGTGAGCATCAGCGCGAGCCCCACCAGCACGGCGGCGACCAGGACGGCGAGGCCGCCGGAGAGGCCGAACGCGAACGGCAGCACCGGGACCAGCGCGCCGGAGGCGAAGAAGACGAAGCTGGAGATCGCCGCCTTCGTGCCGGTACCGACGACCTCGTGGTCGTCGGTGGGCTTGTCGGCCGGCGGCACCGCCGGTTTGGGATTGCGCAGCAGCGCGTCCGCGCGGCGCTGGGCCTCCTCGGCGGACATTCCCCGGGCCCGGTAGACCAGGGCCAGCTCGTTCGCGTCGACGTCGAGGTAGGGCACCACGGCGCGGGCATCGGGATTCGGTGCCGCCGCTGCCAGCAACTCCCGCTGGGAGCGCACCGAGATGTACTCGCCGGCCCCCATCGACAGCGCGCCGGCCAGCAACCCCGCCAGGCCGGTGAGCAGCACCGTCGAGGTCGGCACGTTCCCGCCGATGACGCCCAGCACCAGCGCCAGGTTGCTGACCAGGCCGTCGTTGGCGCCGAACACCGCCGCCCGGAAGGTGCCCGACACGCGGGCGCGCCCGCGCGCGGCCAACGCCCGCACCACTTCTTCGTGGATCCGCTCGTCGGCGGCCATCGCCGGCGGCGCGTCGCGGTCGGAGCCGTACGGCGAGCGGCTTTCGGCGCGCTGCGCCAGGGCGAGCACGAACACCGACCCGAACCGCCGGGCCAGGAACACCAGCAGCCGCATCCGGAACTGGCCGCGCCGCACCGGCCCGACCTCGTCGCCGAGCAGCGCCTCCCAATGGGCGGCGTGCCGTGCCTCGGCCTCGGCGAGGCCCAGCAGGATCTCCCGCTCCTCACCGGAGCGGCGGGCGGCCAGCTCCCGGTAGACCTCGGCCTCCTCGCGCTCGTCGGCGAGCCGTCGCCGCCACCGGCGCACCGACCGCGCATCGGCCTTGCCCGCTCGAGATCCGCTGTCCTGCACGCGCCAAGCCTCCCAGCAGAGATCGCCGTCTTCCACTCGAAGCATAGGTCCACTGTGGATTTTCAGCGCCGGATGGGCAGCAGCTCCATCGAATCCGCGAGCACCCGGCGCGGCGTCGGCGGCGGCGCCTCGGACGCCGGCCAGCCCAGCCGCAGCACCAGCTGGGGGTGACCGGCCCCGCCGAGGACCGTCTCCCGGACCCGATCGCGCTCCTCGTCGACCTCGCCGAGGTGGTTCAGCGGGCAGCCGACCAGGCCGTCGCGCGCCGCGGCCAGCAGGACCGCGCTCAGCGCCTCCCCCACCGCCAGCCAGCTGTCGACGCCGTCGCCGCGGGTGGCCAGCACGGCGAGCACGGCCTCATCTCCGAGCACCGGCAGCACCGGCTCGGGATCATCGAGCTCCGCGATCGCGCTCTGGTACGCGGCGGATTCCCGGAACTGCCCGGCCCGCCGCAACGACTCCAGCACGACCGAACGGTGCTCGGCGGCCCGCACCAGGACGCCGTGCTCCGTCTCGGCGGCGGCACGCAGCTCCGTCAGCAGCTCGGGGGCGACGAGCTCCGACCGGAACGACCGCCGTTCGGTGCGCCGCTGTCCCGCCACGCCGGCGAGCGCGACCAGCTCCGGGGCCACGTGATCGCGCGGGCTGAACTGGATCGACGCCAGGTGTCCCGGCTGGGCCGGGTTCGGCAGCCGGTGCACCAGCGCCCGCCAGCCGAGCGCGGCGAACGCGATCCGCGCGTGGTGCAGCACGGCACCGCAGCTGATCACCTGCGCGCGCCCCGTCGGGTCGAGCACCTCGGGCAACCGGGACAGGTCCAGGAACAACTGCACCGATCGCTCGGCGAGCAGCCACCGCCACGGTTGGCAGTTGTGCGCGGAAGGCGCCCGGCACGCCAAGGACAGCGCCGAGCACACGGTGTCGTACGACGGTGCCGAGACCCGTGTCATCCCAGCGCCAGCAGCCGCCGGACGCGGCGCGGCAGGCGCGGCAACCATCCGTCGCCGAACCTGCGGCGCGCTCCTCGCGGACGCTTCCCGATGATCGAACCGAACACCACCACCACGACCTCACGCACTCCGGACGGGCCACCATCGTTCGCACGACCGGGCTGATCGGTCCAGAGCAGAAAGTCACGGCGGTCGAAGCCGGCTCAGAATCTGATTCCAATCTCGTCTTGCGTAGCGGTGCGGGTGGCGGCCCCCCTGCGGGAGTTGCAGACGCCGCCTGGACTGTGGGAGCCCCGACTTACGTATGGACCAATACGCGGCATCGGGGACCGGCCTCGCCCAGTAGCCCAGAAGGGCGGGCACAGCCTGAGAACCCGCGGCGGCGCAAGCCGCGTAAGTGGGCTAAGCGGCTGGCGCCGCTTCAATGCCAAAACAGACCTTCAGTCGCCGAAAGCCGGGGGGCGCTTCTCCAGGAACGCCCGCATCCGCTCGCGCGCGTCCGCGGTCTGCGAGGTCGCCGCCATCACCTCGGTGGCGATCGCGTACGCGTCGGCCTCCGGCCGGTCCAGCTGCGCGTAGATGGTCTGCTTGCCGACCGCCTTGGCGTGCCGGCTGCCGCGGGTGGCCCGGGCCAGCAGCGCCTCGACGGCCGCGTCCAGCTCCGCGTCGGGCACCACCTGGTTCACCAGGCCCCACCGCTCGGCGGTCGCGGCGTCGACCAGGTCACCGGTCAGCGCCATCTCCATCAGCCGCTTCCGGCCGATGGATCGGGCCACCGGCACCGCCGGGGTGTGGCAGAACCAGCCGCCCTTGCCGCCGGGCAGCGCGAACCCGGCCGACTCGGCGGCCACCGCCAGGTCGCAGGTCGCGACCAGCTGGCAGCCGGCCGCGACCGCCGGGCCGTGCACTCGCGCGATCACCACCTGCGGGACCGCGTGGATGGTGCGCATCAGCGACTCGCACAGGCGCAGCAGCTCGCGCATCCCGGCCAGGTCCCGGTCGGCCATGTCGCCGAAGTCGTGCCCGGAGCTGAACACCGGGCCCGCGCCCGCCAGCACGATCCCGGTCGCCTTCGTCTCGGCGGCCGCCTCGAAAGCCCGGCGCAGCTCGGCGAGGTGCCCCGCCGACAGCGAATTGCGGGTCTCGGGGCGGTTCATGGTGATCCGGACGGTCGCACCGTCCTGTTCGGTCAGCAGGTGCTGGTACTCCGGGTTGCTCATCGATGCTCCAGGGAATTCGACTCCGTCGTCGTTCTCCCGAGCCTCGCACAGCGAACACCGCCGCGGCACCCACCTGGCGGGGCGGCCGCAGAATGGGTCCATGTCGGGTTTCGAGACGGACCGGCGCACGCCGCCGGGGTTGCCGCAGACCGCCGACCGCGCCCTGCAGGTGCTGCTGGCCTTCGACCGGGCGAGGCCGGAGTGGGGTGTCACCGAGGTCGCCACCGAGTTCGGCCTGCACACCTCGATCGCGCAGCGGCTGCTGGCGACGCTCGCGCACCGCGGTTTCCTGGTGCAGGACACCGCGAACCGCCGGTACCGGATCGGCCCGGCCGCGCTGCACCTCGGCCGGATGTGGGACCAGGCCGGCGCCCTGGACATCTTGGTGCGGCCGCTGCTCGCCGAGCTCGCCGAGGCGACCGGGCACAGCGCCCTGCTGGCGCTGCCGGACAGCGCGCACATGCGCTGCGTCGTGGTCGCGGAGGGCGCCGACGGCAGGCTGCGGGACTACCCGCTGACCAACGAGCTCTACCCGGCGCACGCCGGCGCCACGAGCAAGTCCTTCTACGCGTTCCTGCCCGACGAGCAGCGGTCGCGGATCTTCACCGACCGGCCGCTGGCCCGCTTCACCGACCGCACGGTGACCGACCTGGCCGAGCTGGAAGCGCAGTTCACCGAGGTCCGGGCGAACGGCTGGGCCTACACCGTCGGCGAGTACGACCTCGGCGTGGCGACCCTCGCAGTGCCGGTCTTCCTGCGCGACGAGCCCTACGGGAGCTTGAGCGTCGGCTGGCTGTCCGAGCAGTACCGGCACGACCCCACCGAGTGGGTGGAGTTGCTGCGCGAGGTCAGCTCCCGCGTCAGCCTCCGCCTGACCAGGCCGATCCCCCGGCGGCATCGGCGCGGCCGGTTGTGATCGGCGGTCGGATGTGATCGGCTTCCCCCACGCGGGTGAGAGGCGGCGCGCGGGGGCCGGGTAGGGTCTCGTCGGCGCCGGGGCCGGACAGGAGGCTGATCTCATGAATCGCAAGGCCGTGATCGTGATCGTGGTGCTCCTGGTCGTCGTCTGCGGCTCGCTGCTGGTGCGCGACCCGATCGGGGCTGCGGACGTGGTCCGGTCCGGGTTCGACATGCTGGTGTCGGCGATCAGCGCCATGGTCAACTCGCTGACCACCTTCCTCCAGCACCTCTTCGCCGGCAGCTGACCGGCCGGGCCCCGCGCGGCGGCCGACAATTCATTCACCAACTGTGCTGTCCGATACTTATCAACCAACAGCCATCCGCGTTGGAGGAAAACGTCGCCTTGATTCATTTCCGACACCTGAAGAAGCGAACAGCAATATAAAAGGATCGCACCCAATACCCACTTGCCCAACACCGGAAACGGGCTTTGGAAAAAGCTAGGGACCAAATACCCGGATCCCTGCGGGCGCCGCGGAAGCCGCGCCGCAAAGACGAAAAAATCCGTCCGGCCAATGCGAAAGTCGGCTTGTCCTCCCCGGGTCGACCGCTTAGGGTGGGAACCGGTCACATCAAGGAAAGAGCCGGCCGAGGTCAGTGCCAATTGACATCGGCTACTGGGGAAGACCGACTCACCGGCGAAGTGGCCCGGCGCGGGGGAAAAGATTTCCGGCCGGTCCGCATGCCACAAAGCTCCCATCGGGCGTACGTTCGATCCAGGGCCCAGATCGAGCTGCCCGGATGGCATGCGGATGACTGGAATTCCCAAGCGCTGCGTGCAAGCGCGCGTCGGATCGCACGGTTCGGCACGCGACGTGCATCGATTCCGGAAATGGTGATGGGAATGCAGATCAAGGATTCGTTCAGGTTCGACCGGTTCCGCAGCAACTGGGGCTGGGGCGGCTGGGGCCGCGGCTGGGGCTGGGGCGGTTGGGGCTCCGGCTGGGGCTGGGGCGGCTGGGGCTCCGGCTGGGGCTGGGGCGGCTGGGGCGGCTGGTGGGGCGGCTGGGGCTGCTAGTGACCCCTGACGTCCACTGGACCGTTTCGTCATCGCGTAGCTCCCACCCCGCGGGGGTGGGAGCTACGCCCGTGCATGGGGGGTGAGGATTTGCCGGGCTTGGTGAACTGGCTGTTCCGGCCGGCCGACCGGGACACCGAAGGACTCGTCGAGCGCGCGCCGACGGTGCGGCTGCGAGAAGTCTTCCGCCGCTTCTGGCCGGATGCGCGGCAGTACCGCGGCTGGCTGCTGCTCAGCCTGGTGCTGGTGCTGGTGGCGCCGCTGCTGGACGCCGCCGCGATCTGGCTGTTCAAGGTGCTCATCGACGACGTGCTCACCCCGCGCAACTTCTCCCTCTTCCCCGCCATCGCCGCGGCGTACGCGGTGATCACGCTGGTCTCCGGCGCGCTGGACTTCTGCGGGCAGTACCTGGCGACGTGGATCGGCGAGAACTTCCTGAACAAGTTGCGCACCAAGGTCTTCGCCCACCTGCACACGCTGTCGGTCGGGTTCTTCGACCGCAGGCGCATCGGCGACACGCTGTCCCGGCTCACCGGCGACGTGGCCGCCATCGAGAGCCTGGTGCTCTCCGGCGTCGCGCAGACCTTCGCCTCGGTGGTGAAGGTCCTGCTGTTCGCCGGCGTGCTGTTCTACCTCGACTGGCTGCTGGCCCTGGTGTCCCTGGTCGGGGCGCCGCTGTTCTGGGTCGTCGCCAAGTTCTTCGCGCGGCGGATCCGGGAGGCCTCCCGCGAGGTCCGCGGCCGCAGCGGCTCGATCGCCACCGTCGCCGAGGAGAGCCTCGGCAACGCGCCGCTGATCCAGGCCTACGGGCGGGAGCAGTCGGAGATCGACCGCTTCGCCAGGCAGAGCCGCGGCAACGTCGCCGCCGCGCTGTCGTCCGTGCGGGTCGGCGCGCTGTTCTCCCCGCTCGTCGACGTGCTGGAGGTCATCGGCGTGATGGCGATCCTCGGCGTCGGCATCTACGAGCTGTCGGCCGACCGGATCACCCTCGGTGGTCTGCTGGTGTTCCTGGTCTACCTGTCCCAGCTCTACACCCCGGTCCGCAGCCTCGGCCAGCTGTCCAACACCGTCTTCGCCGCCGCCGCCAGCGCCGAACGCATCATCGACCTGCTCGACCAGCGCCCGCTGGTGCAGAACCCGGCGCACCCGATCCCGCTGCCGCGGCGGGTCACCGGCCGCCTGGAGGTCGACCGGGTCACCTTCTGCTACCCCGACACCGCCACCGACGTGCTGCACGGGGTGAGCTTCTGCGCCCTGCCCGGCCAGACCACCGCCGTGGTCGGCGCCAGCGGCGCGGGCAAGTCGACCCTCACCAAACTGCTGCTGCGGTTCTACGACCCCACCCACGGCCGGATCCTGCTGGACGGCACCGACGTGCGGGCCGTGGACATCGCCGCGCTGCGCGCCAACATCGCGATCGTGCTGCAGGAAACGCTGCTGCTGGACGGCACCATCGCGGACAACATCCTGGCCGGGCGCCCGGACGCCAGCCGCGAACAGCTCGTCGAAGCGGCCGAAGCGGCCGACGCGCACGAGTTCATCCAGCGGCTGCCGGAGGGTTACGACACCCGCGTCGGGCAGCGCGGCCGGCTGCTCTCCGGCGGCCAGCGGCAGCGCATCGCGATCGCCCGCGCGATGATCCGCGACGCCCCGATCCTGCTGCTGGACGAGCCCACCACGAGCCTGGACGCCGAAGCCTCGCGGCGGATCCTCGCGCCGCTGCGGCGCCTGATGGCCGGCCGCACCACCATCGTGATCTCGCACAACCTGCTCACGGTGCGCGACGCCCAGCAGATCATCTACCTGGACCGGGGGACGATCACCGAGGCCGGCACCCACCACGAGCTGCTGGCCAACAACAACGGCTACGCCAACCTCTACCGGCTGCACCACCCGGAGACTCCGGCCGGGCCGGAAGCACCGGCCCGGCCGGACGGCCGACTGCCCAACAACTAGCGCCAGGACTCGCCGCGGCGCCGGGCGCGCAACCAGCGCTGCCCGACGCCGGCGATCCGCTTCCCCTTGCGCACCAACAGGTTCTGGTTGACCAGGTGCTGCTGGTACCGCCACGGCGGCTGCACGCTGTGGCGGCCGGCCATCGCGAAGGTGAAGTCCACCGCGCCGCGGTCGGTGTAGCGGTCGATGTTCTCGAACCACGCCATGCTGGTGCGCGCGGCGGTCTGCGCCAGGCGCAGCTGGGCGTGGCCCTCCTCGTCGAACTCCTTCAACGCGGCGGTCGTATCGCCGTGGTCGAACAGGTACTGCGCGAGCACGATCGCGTCCAGCATCGCCAGCCGGGTCCCGGAGCCGATGGTGAAGTGCGTGGTGTGCGCGGCATCGCCGATCAGCACCATGTTCCCGTGCAGCCAGGTCTGGTTGTAGACCTGGGTGAACCGCTGCCACGCCGCCGGTTTCCCGCGGGACTGGCTGATCAGCGAGCCGCCCCGCAGCGGGCCCGCGAAGATCCGCTCCAGCATCCCGACGGTGTCCTCCGGACCCATCTGGTCGAACCCCAGTCGTTGCCAGGTGGTGTCCTGGCATTCGACGATGAAGGTGCTGATGCCGGCGCTGGAGGGGTAGGCGTGGAACCAGATCCAGCCCTCGGGTGTCTCTTCGAAGTCGAAGGTGAACATGTCGAACACCCGGTCCGTGCCCAGCCAGATGTACGGGTTGCGGCCCTGGTCGACCTGGGTGCCGAACTCCTCGGCGTAGCGCTGCCGGGTGCGGCTGTTCGCGCCGTCGGCGACCACGATCAGATCGGCGTCGGCGAACTCCGACAGGTCATCCGCCGCGTGCTCGTACTGGACGTCCACGCCCAGCTGGACCGCCCGCTCGGCGAGGATCTCCAGCAGCGGTGCGCGGTTCACGCTGTAGCCGTATCCCCCGAGATAGGCCTTGTCCCGGCCGCGCATAGCGACGACTTGCTCCTGCCACAGCGTCGAGGCGGCGCGGATCCGCTCCGCGCTCTCCCGGTCGTTGCGGTACAGCGTGTCCAGCAGGTTCTCCCAGTACACGACGCCCCAGCCGTAGGTGGCTCCCGGCGGATCCCGTTCGATCACGGTGATGTCGTGCCCGGCGTCCCGCATTTTGGCCGAAATGGCGAAGTACAGACCGGCGGGGCCGGCTCCGATGCACACAATTCTCACAGCACGACCTCCTGCTAACAGGCGGGCAGCTGCGCAGGCGCACCGGGAGGCACGCCGTTGTCCGCGTGACGCCCTCGTTGTACACCGCCGCCGGGTTGCTCGCACCCGCACGCGGTGTGTCGGGGCGCCCGCGCCGCTACTCCCCCAGGCCCGTGCGCACCGCGGACGAGACCTCCTCCAGGTCGCCGTCCTCCCGCAGCACCAGTGCACCGGTGATCAGCCCCACCACCTGGCTCATGCTGTGCTCGCGGGGCGTCACCACGCCGACCCGGCGGCCGAGCCGGTGCACGTGGATCCGGTCCGCGATCTCGAAGACGTGCGGCATGTTGTGGCTGATCAGGACCACCGGCAGGCCGCGCTGCCGGATCCGGTCGATCAGCGCCAGCACCTTCCCCGACTCCGCCACGCCGAGCGCCGCCGTCGGCTCGTCCATGATCACCGCCTTGGTGCCGAAGGCGGCCGCCCGGGCCACCGCGACGCCCTGCCGCTGCCCGCCCGACAGCGTTTCCACCGGCTGCGCGATCGACTTCACCGCGATGCCCAGCTCGTCCAGCACTCGCTGCGCCTCGGCCCGCATCCAGCCCTGGTCGACCTTCCGGAACAGCTTCCCGAGCAGCCCCGGGTGCCGCTTCTCCCGCGCCAGGAACATGTTGGACGCGATGTCCTGCGCCGGGGCCAGCGCCAGGTCCTGGTACACCGTCTCGATGCCGTAGCGGCGGGCGTCCAGCGGCCCTCGGAAGTGCACCACCTCGCCGTCCACCCGGATCTCGCCCGCGTCCGGGATCAGCGCCCCCGACAGCGCCTTGATCAGGCTCGACTTGCCCGCGCCGTTGTCGCCGACGACGGCCAGCACCTCGCCGGGCCGGACCTCGAAGTCCGCGCCGTCGATGGCGGTCACCCGGCCGTAGCGCTTGACCAGGCCGCGGGCGGAGAGCGTGGGCACCATCAGCCGTTCCTCCTCGTCACCCGGTCCACCACGACCGCCGCGATCACCAGGGCCCCGGTGGCGACGTCCTGGTAGAGCGCGTCGACGCCCAGCTGCGTCAGCCCGGAACGCAGGACCGCGACGATCAGCGCCCCCATCAGCGTGCCCAGCACCGATCCCCGGCCGCCGAACAGGCTCGTGCCGCCGAGCACCACCGCGGTGATCGAGTCGAGGTTGCCCAGCTGGTAGGCGTTGGGGTCGGCGTTGGGCACCCGGCCGAGCGCCTGCCAGGCGGCCAGCCCGAAGATCACCCCGGCAGCCACGTACACCGACAGCAGCGTGCGGTTGACCTTGATCCCGGCGAGCCGGGCCGATTCCGGCGCGTTGCCGACGGCGTACACGTGCTTGCCCCAGGCGGTCCTGGTCAGCGCGTACCAGACCCCCAGGTACAGCAGCAGCGCCAGCGTCATGCCGTAGGTGATCTCGATGCCGCCGAAGAGGTAGCGGCGGGTGCCGAGCCAGGTCAGCAGCGCGTCGCCGGTCGGCACCGCCTCGCCGTCGGCGACCAGCTTCGCGACCGCGGTGAGCATCGTGAGCATGCCCAGGGTGACGATGAACGGCGGCAGCCGCACCTGCGTCACCAGCGTTCCGACCACGGCGCCGATGGCCGCGGTGGCCGCGATTCCCAGCAGCAGCGCGACGAATCCGGGCGCGCCGCCCAGCGCCAGCTTGGCCATGATCAGGGTGGCGAGCACCGCGGCCGAGGCGTTGGCCAGGTCGATGCCGCCGGTGAGGATGATCAGCGTCTGGCCGAGCGCGAGGGTGGCGATCACCAGCGACTGCTGCACCACCAGCGACAGGTTGTCCGGGTTCAGGAAGGTGTCGGTGAACACCGAGAACACCGCGATGGCGACGAGCAGCGCCAGCGCGGGCCCGACCGCGGGCGCGCGCAGGAGGAACTCCCGCACGCCCGGCCGCTCGCCGGTGTCCGGCGCGCGGAGCGTCGTCACTTGTCGCCCCAGCAGTTCTGCTCGCCCCAGGCGACCGTCTCGCTGCGCACGCCCGGCATCGGGTGGTCGGTGATCACCACGGAGCCGGTGTCGTGGAAGCCGCTGGGCTTCTGCTTCGTCTTGGCGTACTCCACCGCGGCGTCGACGCCCAGTTCCGCCATCTTGCCCGGGAACTGCATCACGGTCGCCCGGATCTGCCCCGCGGCCACGTTCGCCACGCCCTCGCAGCCGCCGTCGATCGACGCCATCACCACCGGCCCCGCCAGCCCGCGCGCCTGCAGCGCGGCATGCGCGCCGCGCGCCGTCGGCTCGTTCATCGTGTAGACGACGTTGATGTCGCTGGTGCGGGCCAACAGGTTCTCCGCGCCCTGCTGGGCGAGGTTCTGGTCGCCGTTGGCGTTCTGGGTGCCGCGGATCTCCTGCGCGCCTTCGGACAGGCCGATCCCCGCCAGGAATCCGTCGTGGCGGAGCGTGTTGACGGACGATCCGGCGGTGCCGTCGATCATCAGCAGCTTCGGCGGCGTCGCGCCGAGCGCGGCCTTGGCGTAGGTGCCTTGCTGCCGGCCGGCCTCGAAGTTGTCGGTGGCGAAGGTCGCGTCGACGGCGTCGGCGGGTTCCGTCGCGGTGTCCAGGGCGATGACCAGGATGCCCGCCTGGCGGGCGCGGGCGATGGCGTCCAGCACGCCGGTCGAGGAGTTCGGCGTGATCAGGATCGTGTTCACGCCCTGCTGCACGAAGTTCTCGATCGCCCGCACCTGGCCGTCGTTGTCGCCGTCGAACTGCCCTGCCAGCGCGATGAATTCGGCGCCCCGCGCCTGCGCGGCGGCCTTCGCGGACTCGCGGAGCTGCACGAAGTACGGGTTGGTGTCGGTCTTGGTGATCAGGCCGATCTTGGCCGTGCCCGCCGGGCTCGCCGATCCGCCGCCCCATTCGCGTTCGGCCGAACACCCCGCCGCGGTCAGCGCCAGCAGTGCGGCCGCGATCGTCAGGCCCCGTTTGAACATGATGCCTCCACGTCGAGGGCGTGCGTTCAAAGCTCTTTCCGACCGATCAACAACGGCATCGTAGGAACGCGACCATGGCCGGACAAGTCTTTCCCCGGTGGCCACCGGATCGGCCCATTGAGGACGGAAGCGGTGCCCGATTTCCCTACACTTGCGGCATGGCTGCCCCACCGCGCGGCGTGTTCGTCGGCCTGACCACCCTGGACGTCGTGCACCACGTCGACGCGCGCCCGGCCGCCGACCAGAAGGCCACCGCGGCCGCCCAGTTCGTCGCGGCCGGTGGACCGGCGGCGAACGCGGCGGTGACGTTCGCCGGGTTGGGTGGCGAGGCGGTGCTGGTCACCGCGATCGGCCGCAGCCCGGTCGCGGCGGTCATCCGGGCCGATCTGGCGGCCTGCTCGGTCACCGTCGTCGACGCGGCCGAGGACCGGACCGCGGACGCCCCGGTGTCCGCCGTCGCGGTCACCCGCGGCACCGGCGAGCGCTCGGTCGTCGGCATCGACACCACCGCGCTGCAGGTGCACCGGGCGCCGGACCTGGCCGAACTCGTCGGGGCGGCCGACATCGTCCTGCTCGACGGCCACCACCCGGTGCTCGCCGAGGCGGCCGCCGACGCGGCATCGGCGCCGATCGTGGTGGACGCCGGGCGCTGGAAACCGGCCATGCGGCCGCTGCTGCCGCGCGCGGAGGCGGTCATCGCCTCGGCCGACTTCCGGGTGCCGGGCGCCACGACCACCGATGCGACGGCCCGAGCCCTCGTCGATCGGGGCGTGCCGACCGTGATCACCACCCACGGCGGCGGCCCGGTGCGCTGGTGGCACGACGGCGATCACGGCGCGATGCCGCCACCGCGCATCCAGGCCGTCGACACGCTCGGCGCGGGCGATGTCTTCCACGGCGCCTACTGCTTCTTCGCCTGCGAGCCCGGATCGGGCATCCCGGCCAGGATCGAACGCGCCGCGGCGGTCGCCGCGCTGAAGTGCGAGACTCCCGGGCCCCGGGCGTGGCTGCAGCGCCTCCCCGAGCTCCTGCTACGTCGGGGGGAGTAGGCGGAGGTGCGCTCCTGGGACGACCCGCAGGGCTCGGACATCGCGGAAACTGCGAGCATGCGCGGGATGAAATCGCTGATCGGGGACGCGGTCCTCGCCGCCCTGGTCACGTTGGTCGGCATCGTCGGCACGCTCGGCGCCGACCGCTGGACCGCGGCCGCGCACCGGCCGGTCGACGCCATCGGCGTGGGTCTGGTGGCCGCCACCGGGCTGGTCCTGGTGCTGCGGCGGCGCCGACCGGTCGCGACGCTGCTCATCGCGGCCGCGCTCACCTCGACGTACCTGGTGCTGGGCTACACCTACGGCCCGATCCTGCTGGCGCTGCTGATCGCCGTCTACTCGGTCGCCAGGCACCGCCCGCCGGCGACCTCGGTGCCGACCGCGCTCGCCGCCCTGCTCATGCTGCTGGTCCACATCTTCACCAGCGGCGCGACGCTGCCCGGCCTGTTCGGCGTGATCCCGGGTTCGGCGTGGGTCGTGGTGCCGTTCGCGGTGGGGCTCGCGGTCCGGTTGCAGCGCGAGGCGGCGGCCCGGGCCAGGGCCGAGACGCTGCGCCAGCGCGTCGACGACGAGCGGCTGCGGATCGCGCAGGAGGTGCACGACGTAGTCGGCCACGGGCTGGCCGCGATCAAGATGCAGGCCGATGTCGCGCTGCACGTGCTGCCGAAGAAGCCGGAGCAGGCCGAAGTCGCGCTGGAGGCGATCAGCCGCACGAGCAGCGACGCGCTGGAGGAGCTGCGCGCGACCCTGGCCGTGGTGCGCCGAACCGCCGCGCAGGGCCCGGCGCCAGGCCTGGCCAGGCTCGACGACCTGCGGAAGCGGATGCGCGAGGCCGGCGTCCAGGTCCAGCTCACCACCACCGGCGAGCCGCGCGACCTGCCCGCCCCGGTCGACCTGACCGGCTACCGGATCCTGCAGGAGTCGCTGACCAACGTGCTGCGCCACAGCGGCGACAAGCGCGCGTCGATCACGCTCGACTACGCGGCCGACGCGCTGGTCATCACGGTCACCAACCCGCTCACCGGCTCCCCGGGCGACGGCGGCGGGCTCGGCGTTCCCGGCATGCGGCAGCGGGTAGCGGCGCTGGGCGGCGAGTTCACCGCGGGTCCCACCGGCGACGGCCGGTTCGGAGTGCACGCCCGCCTGCCCACCGAAGGACATCCATGATCACCGTGCTGATCGTCGACGACCAGGACCTGGTCCGCATCGGACTGCGCACCCTCCTCGACAACGAGGACGACCTGACCTGCGTCGGCGAGGCCGCGGACGGGCTGGCGGCGGTGGCCGCGGCGCGCGAGCACCGGCCGGACGTGGTCCTGATGGACGTGCGGATGGCCGGCGTCGACGGGCTGGAGGCGACCCGGCGGATCACCGCGGCCCCGGAGCTGCCGGACACCAAGGTGATCGTGCTGACCACCTTCGAGGTCGACGAGTACGTCTTCGCCGCGCTGCGCGGCGGGGCCAGCGGGTTCCTGCTGAAGGACACCAAGCCGGTCGACCTGCTCCGGGCGATCCGGCTGGTGGCCGGCGGTGAGGCTCTGCTCGCGCCGTCGGCGACGCGGAAGCTGGTCCGGGAGTTCGTGTCGATGGCACCGCGGTCGCGCCGCCCGCACCCGCAGCTGCACACGCTCACCGAGCGGGAGCGCGAAGTGCTCGGCCTGGTCGCGGAGGGCCTGAACAACGAGGAGATCGCGGAGCGCCTGGTGGTCAGCCCGGCGACGGCCCGAACGCACGTCAGCCGGGCGATGATCAAGCTGGGCGCGCGCGATCGCGCCCAGCTCGTCGTCTTCGCCTACCAGTCCGGCCTCGCCGACTAGCGCGCCCCCGCCTCCTGCCGCACCGGCGGTCGCGCCGCGGGTTTCCGCGTCCTGCCCCACGGCTTGTAGACGGACAGCACCGTCGCGGCCACCAGCATGATCAGGTGGGCGACCGGCAAGGCGAGCAGGAGTCCGGCCGACCACGGCTGGGCGTCGAAGAACGTGCCCCCGTCCCGCCATTCCAGGGCCGGTACGGCGCGACGCACGTGGCGGTCTTCGAGCTGCACCGCGGTCACGATCACCGCGACGGTCAGCACCAGCTTCGTCACCACCCAGTAGTGCCGCAGCAGGCCCCACCTGGTGCCCAGCGAGAGCACCACGCCGGACAGCAGCGTGGCGATCGCCAGCGGCGGGAACGCCACGTCGACCGCGTCCACCGCCAGGTACAGGCTCTGCGCGCGGGGCGGAGCACCGGTCAGCACGGCGGCCAGGCCGAGCACCAGCTTGGCCGCCGTGACCCCCAGCCACGCGGAAGCGACGACGAGGTGCACCGTGCTCCACAACTTGTAGGCGCGCGGCGAAAGCCGGCGCGAGCCGCGCTTGGTCGATGCTGGCCGGTTCGACACGATCGCCTCCCGTTGGTCCCGCGGCGCCCAGGCGGTCCGGGCGCCGCGCGACCAACTCTGGCCGGGCTCCCCCACCGGCACATCGGGCCGCAGTCGACTCCTGCCGTACGTCCGTCTGCGTACCCGGTCTGAAACCTGGAAAAGGAGGTTCGCCGGTGCCGGGCGTTGGGGCACACTGTGGCCGTGCTCGTCACCCTCACCACCACGCACCGACCGGCCACCGATCTCGGCTTCCTGCTGCACAAGCATCCGCAGAAGGCGCAGACCTTCCCAGTGGCCGGCGGAACGGCGCACGTCTTCTACCCGGTCGCCGCCGAGGACGAGTGCACCGCCGCGCTGCTGCTGGACGTCGATCCGGTGAACCTGGTGCGCGGCAAGAAGAACGACGCCTTCGCGCTGGCCCAGTACGTCAACGACCGGCCCTACGCCGCGGGCTCGCTGCTCGCCGTGGCACTGGGGTCGGTGTTCCGGACGGCGCTGAACGGGCGTTGCGATGCGCGGCCGGAGCTGGCGGAGACACCGATTCCGCTGGAGGTCCGGGTTCCCGCGTTGCCGTGCCGGGGCGGCGCCGAGCTGGCCGCGCGGCTGTTCGAGCCGCTGGGCTGGCGGGTCGAGGCCGCGCCGGTGCCGCTGGATCCGCAGGTTCCGGGCTGGGGCGACTCCAGTTACGTGGACCTGCGGCTGTCCGGCGAGCTGCGCGTCTCCGCCGCGCTCAAGCACCTCTACGTGCTGATTCCGGTGCTGGACAACGGCAAGCACTACTGGGTCGGCTCGGACGAGGTGGACAAGCTGCTGCGGGCCGGTGACGGCTGGCTGGCCGACCACCCCGAGCGGGAGCTGATCAGCAACCGGTACCTGGCGCACCGCAAGTCCTACGTGCGCTCGGCCCTGGCGCAGCTGGCCGAGTCCGGCGACGACGAGCTGGACGACGCGATGGCCGAGCCGGCGGTGACCGCAACGTCCGAAAAGGACGTTCCGCTCGCCGTGCAGCGCCGCGGAAGCGTGCTGGCCGCGCTCAAAGCGAGCGGGGCGCGGCGCGTGCTTGACCTCGGTTGCGGTGGCGGTGCCCTGCTGCACGACCTGATCCAGGAGCCGTCGTTCGCCGAGATCGTCGGCGTGGACGTGTCGGCCCGCGCGCTGGAGGTCGCCGCGCGCCGCTTCGAGCGGCTACCGGAGCGCCAGCGCGAGCGGCTCGCGCTGCGCCAGTCCGCGCTGACCTACGTGGACACCTCCCTCGCCGGATTCGACGCGGCGGTGCTGATGGAGGTCATCGAGCACGTCGACCCGCCCCGGCTGGCCGCGCTGGAGCACGCGGTGTTCGCCGCCGCCCGGCCCGGCACCGTCGTCGTCACCACCCCGAACGTGGAGTACAACGTGCGTTTCGAGAACCTGCCCGCCGGCGCGTTCCGGCATGCCGACCACCGCTTCGAGTGGACGCGGCCGCAGTTCCGGCAGTGGGCCGGCGGCGTGGCCGACCGGCACGGCTACGCGGTTGAGCACCTGCCCGTCGGGCCGGAGGATCCCCAGGTCGGGGCGCCGACGCAGCTGGCGGTGTTCACCAGGACGGCGGTGGCGTGATGCGACTGTCCATTCCGGACATGGCGCTGGTGGTGCTGATCGGCGCCTCCGGCTCGGGGAAGTCCACCTTCGCGCGCACCCACTTCGCGCCGACGCAGGTGCTCTCCAGCGACTACTTCCGCGGTCTCGTCGCCGACGACGAATCCGACCAGTCGGCCAGCGCGGACGCCTTCGACGCGCTGCACCACGTCGCGGGCAAGCGGCTGGCGGCCGGGCGGATCACGGTCATCGACGCCACCAACGTCCAGCGCAGCTCCCGGTCCACGTTGATCGAGCTGGCGCGGAAGCACCACGTGCTGCCGGTCGCCATCGTGCTCGACATGCCCGAGTCGGTGTGCCTGGAGCGCAACGCGGCCCGCCCCGACCGGGATTTCGGCGCGCCGGTCGTCCGGCGGCACCGCGCCGAGCTCCGCCGGTCGCTGAAGTTGTTGCAGCGCGAGGGTTTCCGGCGCGTGCACGTGCTGCGCAGCGTCGAGGAGGTGGCGGCGGCCACCGTCGAGATCGAGCCGCTGCTCAACGACAAGCGCGCCGAGACCGGGCCGTTCGACGTGATCGGCGACGTGCACGGCTGCCGGGCCGAGCTGGAGGAACTGCTCGAATCCCTCGGCTACGCCATCGAGCGCGACGACGAGCAGCGCGCCATCGGGGCCGCGCACCCGGAAGGCCGGCGCGCGGTGTTCGTCGGAGACCTGGTCGATCGCGGCCCGGACACCCCCGGCGTGCTCCGCCTGGTGATGGGCATGGCCGAGGCCGGGACCGCGCTGGTGGTGTGCGGCAACCACGAGCAGAAGTTCGTCCGCGCGTTGCGCGGCCGCAACGTCAAGATCGCGCACGGCCTCGCCGAGTCGCTGGCGCAGCTCTCGGCCGAGCCCGCGGAATTCCGCAAGCAGGCGGAGGAGTTCTGCGACGGCCTGGTCGCGCACTACGTGCTCGACGGCGGCAAGCTCGTGGTGGCCCACGCCGGGCTGCCCGAGCACTTCCACGGCCGCGCGTCGGGAACCGTGCGCAGCTTCGCGCTGTTCGGCGAGACCACCGGCGAGATCGACGAGTTCGGGCTGCCGGTGCGCTACCCGTGGGCCAACGACTACCGGGGCAAGGCGATGGTGCTCTACGGCCACACGCCGATGCCCGAGGCGGAGTGGGTGAACGGCACGATGTGCCTGGACACCGGTTGCGTCTTCGGCGGCAAGCTCACGGCGCTGCGCTATCCGGAGCGCGAGGTCGTCTCGGTTCGGGCGCACCACGTCTGGTACGAGCCGAAGCGCCCGCTGCTGCCGCCCGAGGAGCTGCCCCCGGCGGCGGATTCGGTGTCGCGGCGGGAGCCGCACGTCCTCAACCTCGACGACGTCGCGGGCCGTCGTTCGGTGGAAACCCGGCACCACGGGCGGATCGCCGTCCAGCCCGAGCGGGCGGCCGCGGCCCTGGAGGTGATGAGCCGCTTCGCGATCGACCCGCGGTGGCTGCTGTACCTGCCGCCGACCATGGCGCCGGTGGCCACCTCGAACCGCCCCGACGTGCTGGAGCACCCCGAAGAAGCCTTCGCGGGCTACCGCGCGGCCGGTGTGCAGGACGTGCTGTGCGAGGAGAAGCACATGGGCTCGCGAGCGATCGTGCTGGTGTGCCGGGATTCTTCGACGGGCGCGACCAGGTTCGGCATCGACGGTCCGGGTGCGGTGCACACCCGCACCGGACGGCCGTTCTTCGCGCCGGACCAGACCGAGGAGCTGCTCGGCCGCGTCCGCGCGGCCGCGGATTCGGCCGGGTTGTTGGAGGAGCTGTCGACGGACTGGCTGCTCCTGGACGCCGAGCTCATGCCCTGGAGCGCGAAGGCGCGCGGCCTGATCATTGACCAGTACGCCGCGGTCGGTGCTGCGGCGTCGGCGGCGTTGCCCAGCGCCGTGGAGATCCTGGCCGCCGCGTCGCAACGCGGCGTGGACGTCGCCGAGCTGCACGCCAAAACCGTTGCGCGGGCGGCGAATGCCGACGCGTACCGCGAGGCGTACCGCCGGTACTGCTGGCCGACCGAGGGGCTGACCGGTGTGCGGCTCGCGCCGTTCCAGGTGCTGGCCACCGAGGGCCGGACCTACCACGACCGCGAGCACGGCTGGCACCTTTCGATGGCAGACAGACTCGTCGGTGCCGACCCCGAACTGTTCGCCACGACCCGCAGGCTCGCCGTGGACACCACCGACCCGGATTCGACGGCGGCGGGCGTCGCGTGGTGGGAGGAGCTGACCGGCGACGGCGGCGAAGGCATGGTGGTCAAGCCCGCGGCGAACCTCACCAGGGGACAGCGAGGTCTGGCGCAGCCGGGCGTGAAGGTGCGCGGGCGCGAGTACCTGCGGATCATCTACGGGCCCGACTACACCGAGGCGGCGAACCTGGAGCGCCTCCGCCAGCGGTCCCTCGGCCGCAAGCGCGGCCTCGCCACCCGCGAGTACGCGCTCGGCCTGGAGGGCTTGGAGCGGGTCGCGAGGGGCGAGCCGCTGTGGCGGGTGCACGAGTGCGTTTTCACCGTGCTGGCCCTGGAATCCGAGCCCGTCGACCCGCGGCTGTGAGCCGGTCACGCCCCGAGCGGCCACCCGACGCGCATCGCCGCGGCCGAGCTGTGCCCCTCGGTCTGGTCCGCGATCACTGGCCGATCGGGACGAACTTCGACCAGGCGGTCTCGCTGACCTTGGTCTTGCCGTCCCAGAGCTCGACCTTGAAGCGGACCTCGCCCTTCTCGCTCAGGTCCAGGTTGCAGTCGACCGGCGGGCCTTCCGCGCTGTTGTCGTCCTTGCACTCGTCCTTGCGGCCGTAGTCGGTCTCCGACAGCGTCTTGACCCACATGCCGTCTTTGCTGGTGTCGTGCGCGAAGAGGTGGTCGCCGACCGCCTCGAAGCAGCCGGTGCCGCGTTCCGCTCCCTTGTAGCTGACCGACTGGCACCACTTCGTCTGCGCCGGGGTCGCCGGCGGCGTCTCCGGGTCCTCCACCGGCTCCTGGGTTTCCGGCGCCCGTGTCGCGGGGTCCTGCGCCGGCGGCGGGGCGGGCGCGGAAGACGGCGGCGGGGGCGGCGGCGCGCTGGACGTCGGCGGCGCCGAGGTCTGCACCGCGCTCGTCTCCGGCAGCAGCGGCGACGGGTCGCCGATCGGAATCGCCTGGCCCGGCTCGTTGTTCATCGTGGCCGCGAAGGCCGCCACCCCGGCCACGGCCGCGACCACGCCGACCCCGGCCAGGGCGTACACCCAGCGCGCGCCACCCTTGCGCTTCGGCGCCGCAGGCAGCGCGGCGAACTGCGGCGGGATCGCCGTGACGCTGGTCAGCGCCTGCCGGGCCGCCCTCGCCAACTCGCCCGCGCTGCCGAAGCGGTCGGCCGGGTTCTTCGCCATGCCGCGCGTGACGATCTGGTCGAACTCGCGCGGGAGATCATTGCGGACGCCGGTCGGCGCCGGCGGCGCGTGGTTGAGGTGCGCGTTGATCAGCGACGCCGCGGTGTCCCCGGCGAAGGGCTTCGCGCCGGTCAGGCACTGGTACAGCACGCAGGCCAGCGAGTACACGTCCACCCGGTGGTCGACCGGGCCGTCGTCGAACCGCTCCGGCGCCATGTAGGCGAGCGTGCCGACGGTGTAGCCGGTGGAGGTCAGCGTCGCGGAGGCGCGCAGCGACGCGGCGATGCCGAAGTCGACGAGGTAGGCGAACCCGCTGTGGCTGACCAGGATGTTGGACGGCTTGACGTCGCGGTGCACCAGGCCTTCCTGGTGCGCGGCGTCCAGCGCCTCCGCGACCTGCTCCAGCACCGCCACCGCGTCCGCCGGGCGCATCGGGCCGTGCGCGGCGAGCAGCGACCCGACGTCGCTGCCCTCCACCAGGCGCATGTCGAGGTAGAGACGGCCGTCGATCTCGCCGTAGGCGTGGATCGGGATGACGTGCGGCTCCCGCAGCCGGCCGGCCGCGTGCGCCTCCCGCTTGAACCGCTCGCGGAACTCCTCGTCGGCGGCGAGGTTCTCGGCCAGGAGCTTGAGGGCGACCACGCGGTCGTGACGGGTGTCGTACGCGCGGAGGATCTCGCCCATCCCACCCCGCGCGATCAAGCCATCCACCCGGTAAGGGCCGAACTGCCACTTCACGGTGCGTAACTCCTCAAGACCGACATCGGCCGTCATCCTATTGGGTGAGTCACAACGGCGCCGAACACCCCGAGTGCCGCACCTTATCGCGACCTACGGAAGCGATCCGGTCACCCGGTGCCGCCGGTGAAGTTTCCGCTACGAACCGACACCGACCGGTGCGCCGGGCGACCCGGGGCTGCTACAAGAAGTGGATCATGTTCGACCAACCGGCTGCGGAAAGGACCGGTCCACCGATGTCGACCGACGGGACGAACGCACGCAAGATCGATCGAGGCGAACCCGAGGGCGGCTGCCCGGTCAGCCGCGGTTCCGACGGCGTCTGGACGATCCGGGGCCACGCCGCGGCACGCGCCGCGCTGCGCAGCACCGACACCGTCCAGGCCGGCCTCGGAGTGGAGACGGTCGAGAAGATGCCCGCCAAGATCCGGCGCCCGGTGCTGTACCGGGACGGCCCGGAGCACCGCGAGCACCGGCGCCAGACCGCCAAGTACTTCACGCCGCGCCGGGTGGACGAGAGCTACCGGGAGCTGATGGAGCGGGTGGCGGACGCACAGCTCGACAAGCTCCGCGGCGCCGGGCAGGCGCAGCTGTCGGACCTGAGCTTCAACCTCGCCATCGACGTGGCGTGCGCGGTGATCGGGCTGACCGAGAGCCGCCCCGGCCTCCAGCACCGGCTGGAGCGGTTCTTCCCGGAGGAGTTCGGCGAACCGGGCTTCACCAGCCTCAACGGGCTCTACTGGATTTGGCGGCAGGCCACCAACTGGTCCGGGATCTACTTCGGCGACGTCCGGCCCGCCGTCCGCGCGCGCCGCAAGCAGCGCCGCGACGACCTGATCTCGCACCTGCTGGACGAGGGCTGCTCGTCGGCCGAGATCCTCGGCGAGTGCATCACCTTCGCCGCCGCGGGCATGGTCACCACCCGCGAGTTCGTCAACCTCGCCGCGTGGCACCTGTTCACCGACGAGCCGCTGCTGGACCGCTACCGCGCCGCGGATGAACCCGAGCGGCTCGCGATCCTGCACGAGCTGCTGCGCCTGGAACCGGTCGTCGGCCACCTCAGGCGGCGCACCACGGCACCGGTCGAGCTACCGGCGGAGAACGACGAGACGGTCACCGTGCCGACCGGCGAGGTGATCGACATCCAGGTCAGCGCGACGAACGCCGACCCGGGCGCGATGGGCGACCAGCCGCTCGCCGTGTGCCCCGCCCGCCCCCTCAACGACGCCTCCGCACCGGGACTGTCCTTCGGGGACGGTGCGCACAAGTGCCCCGGCGCGAACATCGCGATCATGGAGACCGATGTCTTCCTCAAGAAGCTGTTCGCCGTCCCCGGCGTGCACCTGAAGAAGGAGCCGCGCGTCTCGTTCAACGACGCGATCGGCGGCTACGAACTGCGCGACATGGTCGTGGCGATCCCCAACCCGTGAAGCCGCTGTGCGGGGCGTCCATGACCCGGGCGCCCCGCACAGCGCGACCGCCAGTACAGCGCCGGCGACTTGACGCCCAGTTCGGTGGCCAGGCGGCGCACGGTCAGGCCGTCCAGGCCGACCTCGTCGAGCAGGTCCTACCGCTCCGCCCGGCGGCCCGGCGAACTGGCCTGGGCCGTCGTCAGCGTCATCGCGGCGATCCTGATCCCCGCCACCCTCTACATGGCCGCCGCCGCATTCGACATGGACACCCAGACGGGCCAGTACCACGGCGTGTGGCAACGCATCAGCCTGGGCATCGTCGGTGTCTGGTACGCGCTGTTCGCCGTCCGCCTCCTCCTGCAGCGCAGCGGTGCCCGGCCCCAGGTCGAGCGCCGCAGCAACGAGAAGGTGCCTGCATCTAGCTGACGAACGACGGGGGCGCCACCGAGCGGTGGCGCCCCCGTCGTTCGTCCCGGATCAGGATTCCGGTGCGTCGCTCCCGGCGGGAACGGCGATCGGCCGCAGCCGGGCCCACACCACGAGCGCGGCGGCGAACACGAGCATGCCGATGCCCGAGTAGAGGTTGATGTTGATGCCGCCGGACTTGGTGATCTCGTCCGCGCCGTCGGTCGCGCCGACGACGACCAGCACCGCGCCGAAGATGCCGAACAGCAGCGCGATCACGGTGCGGATGTCGAAGGCACCCGCGGTACCCGAAGTCTTCGCCATGTCGGTTCCTCCTCAGCCGAAGATGATGTTGAGGGCGATGATCAGGACCAGCGCGATCCCCGCCAACAGCCCCGGACGGCGATACCAGCCCGCATCCTCACCACTGG
>NZ_JBFAIN010000020.1:0-136884 GCF_040654735.1 Saccharopolyspora sp. NPDC050642
ACACCACCCCCCGGATCATGCAAGCGACTGGGGGACAAAGTCATGCCGGACCTGGCGACCAGGGCTCCAAGATCAGAGCCACGAAAACGGTAACGAGGGGGCATCCCGCCCCTGCCGGGGAGGCCTCGCCGCACCGGGCCGGGGGAATGCCGGGCGGCAAGGCGGTCATAGGCGGTGCTGAAGTTCCGAGCCCGGTTTCCGCTGGTCACTCCGGTCGTGAGTGTTTTTGGCCGCTATAGCGACCAAAAACACTCACGACCTCTCACCTGCGGAAACAGGTGCAGTGGGGGACTCAGAAGTCCCAGACGGTCGAAGGTGAGCCACGTAGCCGATACTCCGCGACGCACTCGGGGCACTGGGCGGTGATGCTCGCCGTGCGCGGAGTGGCGGGCCACGGCGTCGGCCACGGGATCTTCACGTTCTCGCGGCAAAGCGCGACGACTTCGGTTCCGGCGGGCCATCGTCCGGGCTTGTCGGTGATGCCGTGCCGAACCTTCGAGCCGGGCGGCACGATCCAGTAGACGACGCCCTCCCGACGAGCGGCCACCGAAGCCGCATCGAATCCCACCCACCAAGCCGACGTGCTCATGTCATCACCCCTGTCATCTGCGGTAACAACATTCTCAGCAGAGATGAGAATTCTCAATTACTCGAATGAGCGATCTTGGCAGGCGACGTTCTCCGCCTAGGCTGAGCGCATGGCCAACACACCTCGCGCCCGTGCGCTGGCGAAGGAGCTGCGAGCCCTGCGCAAGGCGCGCGGTCTGACGCTCGAAGAGCTCGCCGCGGAAGTCGGGCTGTCACGGGCGAAAGTCAGCCGCGTCGAGAACGCGCAGCAGGGCATCACCGAAGCCGACGTGGCGACGATCCTGGCCGGGCTCAAGGTGAAAGGCGCCGATCGCGGGCGTTTGCTGAAGATGGCGCGCGAGCTGGACCAGCCGGTGTGGTGGGAACTCCACAGCGGACTCACGTCGCAGATCACCGGCCTGATCGACGCGGAGCAGCGGGCCACCCGCATCACCGAAGTCTCGATGGCCTATGTCCCAGGGCTTCTGCAGACTCGGGCGTACTCGCGCGCGATCTTCGTGGCAGCGGAGAAGTCGCCGGAGGACGTGGATGAGTCGGTCAACATCCGGCAGGTTCGCCAAGGAGTGCTCTACAAGTCGAATCCCGTCGAGTTGAGGGCTCTTCTCGACGAAGCGGTTCTGGCTCGACCTGTGGGTGGGCCGAGCACTGCTGCCGAACAGTTGAGGCACTTGCTCAAGGAGATGGAACGGCCGAACATTGCGATCCACGTGCTTCCGACGAGCCTCGGCGCGCACATCGGTCTTGACGGGATGTTCTCCTTGATCGAGTTCGGAAGGAGCAACGCGACGATCTACGTCGAGGCGCACAACTCAGGGCTCATCCTCAACGACGCGGAAGAGGAAGGCCCGTTTCGCGACACAGTCGATAAACTCGAACGAGTGATGCTCAACGCCGACGAGTCTGCCCGGCTCATCGCGCGTTATGCGGACAAGTTCGAGGGTGGGAGCACATGACGCACGGGTTATCCGGCTGGCGGAAGAGCACCTACAGCGGCGCGAACACGGGATGCGTCGAGGTCGGCTCGGCGCCGGATTTGGTCGGCATCCGGGACACGAAAGACCGTGACAGCGGGACCTTGGCCGTTCCTCGCGAGGCCTGGGCTCGGTTCGTCGCTGCTGTGAAGGCCGATCGCTTCCGCGGCTGAGCACCGTTTTGCCTGGTCAGGCTACGTGAGTGGTTTGGGGCGCCAGGGCACCCCAAACCACTCACGAGCCCTCGGTCAGCGCTGGGGCAGGCGATAGGCCCAGTTCCAGGCCGCTTCCAGCGGGCCGCGTTCGAAGCGCCGCAGCCACCACGTCGACAGCGTCATGAACGTCGCGCAGATCGCCGCCCAGATCACCAGCACCCACCACGGGCGGGCCCAGTCGAAGCGCGCCGCCAGCCCGAATCCCCAGCCGTAGCACAGGATCGCCGCCACGAGGTTCTGGAAGACGTAGCAGGACAGCGCCATCCGGCCGACCGCGGTCAGCCCGTGCCGCAGGACGCCCGGCGTGCCGCGCAGCGCGCCCACCACGGTCGGGATCAGCCCGAGCAGGCCCAGCGCGATGATCGGCGGCAGGATGTAGCGGTCGACCATGAACCAGCCCTGCCCCGAGAAGGCGGTGAGCAGGTTCAGCGGCACCCCGATGCCGAAGCCGAACAGCATCAGGCGGTTCCGCAGCCGCTGCCCCTCGGCGGCGAACACCCCCGCGCGGAACAGCCGGGCGCCGATCAGGAACAGCGCCACGGACATCGGGATGATGAAGATCGCTTCGATCCGGTAGGCGCCCCAGTGGGTGATCCGGGTGGTCACCTGTTCCAGCCAGCTGCCGGTGGTGAACAGCTGCGACGGCGCGCCGCCGCCGCCCATCGACGCGTGCCCGGTCAGCAGGCCGAGCGTGACCACGCTGATGAACGCGACGTGCAGCGAGGCCATCGCGATGATCCAGCCCTTGACCGCCCGGTCGCTGCGCCCGATCAGGTAAGCGACCAGCATCGACGTCACCGCGTAGCTCATCAGCACGTCGAACTCGAAGATCAGGACGTAGTGCAGCAGACCCTCGGTGAACAGCAGCGCCGCCCGCCACAGGTACCAGCCGGGCCAGCGCCCGCCCCGGCGCCGCGCCGACCGGTACTGCAGCTCCAGGCCGATGCCGAACAGCAGCGTGAGCAGGGACAGGAACTTGCCGTTGGCGAGGAACCGGATGGTCGCCTCGATGTTCGCGGTGAGGGTGCCGGTCTCCACCATCGTCAGCATCCCGGCCGGCCCCTCCGGGTCGGTGAAGATCCAGATGTTGGTGCCCAGCGTGCCTAGGATGGCGACGCCGCGGACCACGTCTATCGCGGTGATCCTGCTGGAGGTGGGTGCTTGCCGTAGTACCTCGGTCATGAATTCCCCAGTCGTTCGAAACTCGCCTCCGCAACCACGGAGGGTTACGATGCAAGTGCATGGTAAACGGGTGACGCGCCCGTTTGCAATGCGATCGCATTGGAAAGGTGCAAGACGGTGCCCAAGCAGGTGGACCACGAGGCCCGGCGGATCCAGATCGCCGAGGCGCTGATGCGGCTGGCGAGCCGCGGCGGCCTGGAAGCGGTGAGCCTCCGCGACGTCGCAGCCGAAGCGGGCGTCTCGATGGGCGCGGTGCAGCACTACTTCAAGTCGAAGGACGAGATGCTGGGCTTCGCCATGGGGCACGTGAACAACCGGGCCTCGAAGCGGATGGTGCAGCGGCTGAGCCAGGAGGGCGAACGGCCGAAGGTGCGCGTGGTGCTGCGGACGCTGATGCTCGAAATGCTGGCGCTGTCCGACGACAGCCGCATGGAGTTCCTGACGCACATCGCGTTCTTCCTGCGCGCGCTCGGTGCGCCGGACCTGGCCGCGACCTACCGCGAGTGGTGGCCGCAGCTGGAGGCGTGGGTGGCCTCCGAGCTCCGCGCCGCGCAGGAGTCCGGCGAGCTACCCGCCGACCGGGACCCGGAGCGCGAGGCCGAAGCCCTGCTGCTCATCCCGGACGGCCTGTCGGTCGGCCTGCTGCTGGGCCACCGGACCGGCGAAGGCGCGACCGCGGCCATCGACTACCACCTCGACCGGCTCTTCGGGGAGTCCACAAAGGACTGATCACCTGTGGCGCGCCTTGTCTGATCGTTGAACCGGCACTCGCTGGCCGAGCCCACTCCCGGCCAGTTGCCCGACGAAACCGGCCGGATCCTCGGTGAAGCTGCCGATTCCGGCGCCGACGAACGCCTTCTCGGCCGAGAGCGTCCCGGACACCAACCCGCCGATGGTCTCGCCGTACTGCTGCGCGGGAGCTTTGTCGGCCGTCAGCAGCAACGTCTTCACAAGGTTCTTCGCGGCGTCCTCGACCCGGTCCTTCGCGGAGTCGATCGAGGCTTGCGCCTGGCCGCGGCACGGCTCGGTGGTCTCGCCATCCGCGCGCGCCCGTTCGGCCTGCCGCTGCGCCCAGGCCAGCACGTCGCGGTACCGCTGCATGGCCCGGGCGGATTCGGTGAAGCCGTCGGTCGCGCGGAGCGACTCGGGCGCGATCCCGTTCAAGGCCACAGCGTGCTCTTGCAGTGGATCCAGCAGCACGTTCGTGCCCTGCGGTAGGCCAGGCAGATACCCATCCAGCAGCCGAGCGCCGGTGAGCGCCAGGTACTCGGCCCGGTCGCCCTCGCCGCGTCGCCGCCGGTATTCGGCGAAGTACCGAAGGTCAGAGAACACCGGCAGCCACGGAGTCTCGGCCACGTGCACGACGGGCACGGCCGGCGGATCGGACGCGTACTCCAGGTACACCCCGCTGCGGCGGAAGGTAGCCACCAGATCGGCCGGCCGCTGCACGGTCCGCCGAAACCGGAGAGCCTCCCGAACCAGCGGTGGCGCATCCGGAACGCACGTAGCCGAACCCATGTCTCCTCCGTAGTCACACGAGCACAGAGAGTGGCCAGGCTACTGGATCATGAACGGCAAAAACCGAACAAAAACGGTGGTATGAACCATAAGGGCGGCTAGGCCAAACGGCGGTAAGTGATCAGATGTCCACCTCGACGTAACCCAGCTCGCCGGAGAGCGCGAGGTGAGGGCGCCCGTTCGGGATTGGGCTACTTGATGGCTATGGCGATGTCGTTGCCCGGCAACTTCACCGATGGCACCGAGCCTGCGTTCAGGATCAGATGGCATTCCCGCAATGCTGCGAGCAGTCCACGAACCGGAACCTCCTGGTACGAAGAAAGAGAAGCGGGCAATCGAGCGATCGAGGTGTAGGCGTAAAGCGCCGGATCGCCCGCGTCGTCGGTCGCTACGGAGATATGTTCGGGGTGGTCAGGCTCGGTTGGGATCACAAGAGCGGCTGAGCTGCTGGCCAATGCTGAGATCAAGGCGGCTTCGGGACCGTAGCCGGTCGCGGCAAGTTCCAGTGCCCGCTCCACGGCGTTGGTGGGTTCCGGGAAGCCGCGAACCTTCGGGCCGGGGCGGTAGTTCGGGTTCGGGATGTAGGAGTCGGCGCTGATCTCGCCGTCCGGTGACACCGGAAATGCGCCTCGAATTCCCCATCCAGGGACACGCCCATCCGCGTTGAACTCCGGATCTACTACATAGACCTTCTTGTTGGGGTTGGCCCTGGCGTGCTGGCGCATGGCATCAGTGATCTCAGGTAGGGGCACACTCATCTCGGTCATCCCTCTCGCTGTAGAGGTTTGTAGTAGGGGTTGGGCTCGAATACGTCGGATCGAACCGGCAGGCCGGTTTCCGGATCTTTGATGATCGCGTAGCGGCCGAGGACTCGCTCAGAACGCGTTCCACCGACCTGGGCTATCTCCTCCTGCTGTTCAGGCTGGTTGAGGTGGAGCGGGATGGTGGCATGTGGTTTACGACTGGCCGTCCTCGCTGTTGGCGCTGGGCTTGGGGCGGTGAACGGGGAAGGGGTTCAGGTCTTTATCCAGTCCAGGTGCGAATCCGGTATAACGCTTGGCCAATTCAGGGCCGGCGAGAGCGCTAGCGCGTTTGCGGGCACCGTCACGGCGCAGTTTCTCGATAAGCGTCTTCTCGTCGTCGGTGGGTTCGAACGTCATGACCTTGTCCCCTCTATCGTCCGAGGTCTTTCATGAGAAGTTTCCGTTGCCGAGGTCGATGTGATCCCTTTCGCGCGATGCACGTCAGTGGTGGATGAGTGCTCTGGTCACGAGGCCGGGTACCGGTGGAGCCACGCCTGATTGGCCGGTGGGTTGGGGCTGTACTCGGTGAGTGCGTCTTGGGCGAGGGTGTCTACGACTTCGGCCAGCGGTACCGCGGCACGCAGGTCGGCGGGGATGGCGCGCACGCCGCATTCAGCGCCGATCAGCATCCCTGTGATCGCGCCGGCTACCGGGCGGTGTGCTGAGTAGTTCATGGCCAGCTGCAGCGCCTCACGCACGTAGTCGCTGGCCATCGCGCAGTACAACCCGAGCCCAAGCGCTTCGGTGCCGTCGCGGCCGCCATCGCCGAAAGGCTTGCGGATGTTCCGGGCAGGAATCCGTAAGGAAGCTCCCGCGTAGTTCGAGGTGTTCGGCGTTGTGTTGCGGCCAGGGGGCGCTGGCCGGGACGCTCATTGTTGGGCCTCGTCACCTGTCCGACGCTGATCCTGGTCTGGTCCGGTGAGGGGGAATGGCTCCATGTTGCTGTCCAGTCCGATGGGGAAGTTCTCCTTGCTCCACGACTTCAGCACTTCGCCGCGAGCGATCTTTTCGTTCATGTACCGGATTGCCTCGTCGGTCTTCTTCCTGATTTCTGGGTCGATGTCCTCCGGCTTCGGCAAGTGCTTGCGGAGCAATGCTTCACGCTCTTCAGGGGTCATGGCTTAGTTTCCTTTCCCTAGGTCTCGCATGACAACATACATTTCTTCATCGGCGGCTCGCGTTTCCTGTACCAGGAAGCGATTGCCGTCCTGCCACATGACCTCCAGCTCGTCCGGATTCGTCACGGACAGGTCCCGGGCGTTCCTGGGGTCTTCGATGACGAACCGAACTTTGTAAGGCTTCTCGGTGCCGTGTTCTGAGAACATCGCTGGTGGGATGTCCTTCGATGCCGAGGTGAACCCCGGTTCTTCTACTTCCGCACCGGGCTTGTAGCGCTGCAAGATGGCCTCGAATTCCTGCTTACTGACGCCGATGCCGCGAAAGACTCGCGGCGTCTCGGTGGTGTCGACCGTGGACATCTCGTCGAGCGCGCTGCGTAGCACGTTGGCTTCGGGCCCGACGTAGTCCCGGTCGACCTCGTCTCCTTCGCGCAGAACCCGGTTGAGGGTGTTGGCGTCCTCGCCGATGTAACGGCGCAGCCCCACCGCTTTCTCGTCGTCCAGGTGGGCGAGTTCGGGATGGTCCTCCCGCAGCCGAGCCACGCTCTCTTCGAACGAGACTCCGGTACGCGACTCGACGCGCTCACGGTAGGACTGCCGGTCTTCGTCGGACAGCTCGTGGCGAGGCTCGCCGTGCGGTTCCGGCTCGGGTCCGCGCGGCGCGGTCTCAGCCGCCCCGTCCTGGTCACGCTGTCCGGTTGGATCCTCATGGCGGTGCGTTTCCGGCTGGTGGTCAGGGCGATCGTTGTGCTGCTCCGGGGTTTCCTGGGATGGTGGCTCCCCGCCATGGTCCCGCGTGCTGCCTCTCTCCGCGTCATCCCACGGGTCACCCCAGTCGAGGTCATCATTCCTGTTCGCCCCGCGTCCATAGGTCGCGACGTAACCCAGCCGGCCGAGTTCTGCTTCGGCGACCGCAAGGAACACCTCGCATAGTTCGAGGTGTTCCGCCTCGTGTTTCAGTCAGGAGGGTGTGGTCGGGACGCTCATTGTTGGGCCTCATCACCAGTTCGCCGCTGATCCTGGTCCGCTCCGGTGAGGGGGAATGGTTCCATGTTGCTGTCCAGTCCGATGGGGAAGTTTTCCTTGCTCCACGACTTCAGCACTTCGCCCTTGTCGATCTTCTCCTGGGTGTAGCGCTGCGCTTCTTGCATGCTCTCCCAGACTTCGGGGCTGACATCTTCCTTTTTGGTCGCGTACTGGTCCATCAGCGCGGCGAACTCGTCCGGAGTCATCTCCTGAGATGGCCTGATGGTCAACTATCCGCCCCAGGCTCGGTTTCGGGAGCGGAGGGCTTGGGTTTGGTCGGCAGCGGGACCTCGGCGTGACGTTGTGCCAGTGACTCGGAGACGACCTCGCCACGTTCCTGCATGTCCTGGATGCGCTGTCCGATCTGCTGCCTGCGCGCCTGAACGTCAGGGTCTCCCGATGGCGTATCGAACTTGCGGATCAGATCTTCGTGGTTCATTGCTCACCTCACCTTGGGTCGGTCAGAACGATCTTCCATGTGTCTGCCTTGCCATACCAGCGATCTCCTGCTGGGGGATGGTGCTCCGGTCTAGCGCCATCGCGCGCCCTTTCGCAGGATGCACGTCAGTGGTGGATGAGTGCTCTGGTCACGAGGCCGGGTACCGGTGGAGCCACGCCTGATTGGCCGGTGGGTTGGGGCTGTACTCGGTGAGTGCGTCTTGGGCGAGGGTGTCTACGACTTCGGCCAGCGGTACCGCGGCACGCAGGTCGGCGGGGATGGCGCGCACGCCGCATTCAGCGCCGATCAGCATCCCTGTGATCGCGCCGGCTACCGGGCGGTGTGCTGAGTAGTTCATGGCCAGCTGCAGCGCCTCACGCACGTAGTCGCTGGCCATCGCGCAGTACAACCCGAGCCCAAGCGCTTCGGTGCCGTCGCGGCCGCCATCGCCGAAAGGCTTGCGGATGTTTTCCGGGGTGGTGGGCACCCAGTAGTCCTGGTTCATGATCAGTGCGAGCTCGATTTTGCGGAGCATGCGCGCGTTTCGAGGCCAGCGCTCCAGGTGTGCACGGGCGGTCGTGAGGCAGTCGTGGAACGGCTGATCGCGGATCTGCTGGTGCAGGATTACCGCGAGCGTGCCTGCGGCCAGGCAGTCGTCCGGGCTGCTGTGCGTCAGTACGGCGATGTGGACTGCGGCCGCGAACACCTCGGCGGGATCATCGGCGCACACCGCCGCCATAGCGGCCCGAGGCACCACCTCGCTGCCGCGGGCGTGGGCGCGCATCGCACGGAGCCGGGAGTGTTCGCCGGTGCGGGCGAAGTTCTCCAGCGCCGCCACCGTGTCTGGGTGGGGGGCGCCGTCGCGGCGCAGGCTGTCGACGCCGACCAGCCAGCCGTCCGGTTCGGGCCTTGCATAGGGGCCGCAGTGCTTCCAGCTACGTCGTTGCCCGTCTGGCGTGGGCTGGGTGTGCAGCCACCGTTGGTAGGCGTGCTGAACGACCGACTTCGGATCGTTGTCCCCTCCGGGGATGCGGTGGGCGACGCCACCTCGGATGATCCCCTCGAGCGTGAACGCAAGCAGTTGTGTCACGGCCGATGGCTCGGCCGTCCCGCGGAACGTGTATTCGTACAGGGAGTGCTCGTCCGGCAGTTTCCGGCCGGGCTGCCATTTGACGGTGTGAGTGGCGCCGGTGTTCACGGCGTGGCCGAGCGCGTCTCCGATCACTGAGGCGAGCACTGCGCCCCGCCACCGCTCCGCGATGTCTGGTTCCGGGAGGTGACGGCCGGTGTCGGGGTCGCGGCCATCGATCTCACGGACCCGCCGGTCAAAATCGGCCTGCGCGGACAGCGGGGCGTCGACGTCGACGGCATGCAGGGGGTAGTCGGTGCCGTCACGGCGCCCGTCGGGCCGGTACTCGGTGCTCGGCTCGGTGCGCCGTACCCAGTCGTCATGCCATCGCGAGACCTTCTTGCTGCGGCGGTGCCGCAACTTCGCGGGCCAGCCTTTCGGCGCCAGTCGTTCATCCCTCACAAGTACTTCACTCCATGCCATCGCACGTATTCGCCGGTCCTGTAGTCCCTGCCGGTGAGCACGTTCTTACCCATCCATTGCAGGTTGCGTGATTCTCCTGGTAGCAGCCCATCAGGGCGGCCGAGTGCGCTGATTTCTTTCGGTGTGGGGAAATTCTCGTGCCCCTCAACAAACCGCGACATGATCTCGCGGGCAGAGTCCAGTGTCTGTTCCCGCAGGTCGATCTCTTTGCGGAGCGCATCGGTGTCTGCGCCCGGTTCACGCAGCGTGGCCTGGAGTTCGCCGAGTTCGCGTTCGGCACGGGCGAGTTCATGTTCTAGCCGTGGCGCGATCTTATCCACGGCCTGCGCCTCGTTGGCGAATTCGAACCCATCCCGCGCCCAGGCGTGGTAGCTGTTCAGTCCTGTGCCCGCGGCCGTGATTAGTCCGATGGCAATTCCTGCAATCGTGATGATCACGCAGATCGCGGCACCGACGCCCACGACCGTGCATGCCGCGGCGATGGCACCAATGAAATCGACAATGAACACGGCGATGGCGGCAATCAGCGCCAGTTTGAAGGCATCGAGTGCGTTCGCCAAGTTGTTCAGCGAGGTGCGGACTTGCAAGGCGAGATCCTTGAGGCCCGTGAGGCCATCGGCGTGTTGGCTCGGTTTCCTTTCCTTCATTCCCCAAACGGGATGGCTCCGAGGTTCTTCCCCTGCCTGCTGCGGTCGGTGAGAAGTAGCGCCAGATCTCGGATCATGATCTTGAGTGACAGCGGTGTACCGGGGTTGAGGTTGAGGAACACCGGGCCGTCTGCCATCGCGTCGAACAGCGTCCAGCCCGGTACGCGCTGGTGGTGTGCCCAGCTCTTGGGCAGGTGACGCGGGCTGGTGAACGCGGTCAACGTCGGCAGTCCCTCCGCGTCGCGGGCGATCTGGAGGCGCTGGTCTCCGTCCTGCTCGGCGTAGAGCGCGAGTTCCGCTCGATAGAGCCGGTCGACCAGCCAGCCCAGCGGGTTGTAGCCGTGCAGGACCCGCCACAGCACGAGGTCGACGGTGGTGTCCAGTGGCGTTCCGGCGACCTGCTCGGAGGGCCGATAGAAGGCGTTGATCTTGTACTTGCCGGTGAGCTCGCCGGTTTCGGTGACCTCGTAACCGCCCTGGATCGCGGTGTTGGCCACCGGCTGATCCACTGGGGCGGCGGGGTCCTCGAAGGTCAGCCATCGGGCGGTGCCGGCAAGCTTGCGGGCTCGCGCCCGCATCGCATCGTCCACCGCTGGCAGCGGGAACGGCCCGAGGATGGTGCTTCGGTCCAGTGTCATCGTGCGCCCTTTCGCAGCATGGCCGGGTCGAAGTATGGGTTGGGCACCCACTCATATCCTGTGGGTTTACCAGCCGAATCGAAGGAAATGGGCCGGTACGCACCCTCGATGATCGAGCTGTGTGCACCGTCTTTGAGCAGGAACTCCCGTTCGCCGTGCGAGGCGTAGCCGTACGTGCTGTTGCCCAGGTAGTCGTGCAGGGTGGCGTCCACGTCGATGCCGCCGCCGGTGCGTAGTTTGAGGATCACTCCGTAGTCATCGGGGCGGTTCAGCGCTCGCTGGAGCGCGTGGTCCAGGCTGTCCGTGGCGGAGACGAAACGGCTGTTGGTGGCGCCTCCAACGTGGCCCTCCAAGGCGTCGATATCGGCGCGACCGTCCGGATTCCGCGGCATGATCCCTTCCCGGAAGTACTCATCCAGGTCTCGCGAATGCACTGCGCGCCAAAGGGAATTGGCGTCGTCGGAGGGATCAACGTTGCGGTGGATGAACTCCGGTGCGTCGAAGTCGCGTGGTCGCTGCCAGGCGTCGTTGCCGAACGGGTCGGGGTTGTCCCGGCTCAGCCCCTCGGGCAAGTGGTCGGTGCCAGGCTCGAAGTCGTAGCGGTCATCGAACTTCTGGATTCCGTCGCCGTGCTCGCGCACCTCGGCCAGGACATCGTTGACGTGCTGCTCCGGCGAAGGCGGTGATTCGGGCGCATGGTGGGTGGTCTCGGGGGCCGAAGGCTCGTGTCCCCACTGGCCATGGTGGTTCGGCTGGGATGGCGCGTGCTGCTCGCGATATGCGTCGCGTGCAGCCTCTGGGTGATCATTGCCTCGGGTGTAGTCGGTGTGGGGGCTGTTCCAGTTGCTCGCAGTGGACGGCGGCGTGCCAGGGTTGTAGTCGTGGTTCGGAGCTGGCGAGTGATCCCCGCGTTCGAAAGTTGTGCTCGTGGTGGCTGAAGGTTGGTGTGCCGGCGGCAGGCTTTCGGGGCGAGGCGCCGGTGGGTTTGTGGGTGGCGCCTGGCCGGTGCCGGTGACGTTTCCTGGCGGCTGGTGATGAACAGCAGGCGGGTTTTTGCCACCGGGCAAGTCCGCAGAAGGCTTGCCGTTGACGAAGTCGTCCAGTTTGCCGAGGGCCCGGCGACCGAGGGATCCTGCTGTGCTGCTGCCGCCTGTGGCGAGGCCGGCGGCTACCTCCGGGGCTAGCTTGCCGAGGGTGCCGAAGGGGTCTTTGGTGAAGCTGTCGATTCCGGCGCCGATCATCGCTTTGCCGGTGCCGATCGGGTCGCTGACGAACGCCTTGCCCGCCGCTACCGTGCTGGCCGCCAGCTGGCTGATGTTCTCGCCGTACTGCTGCGGGTGCATCACGTTGTACGGGTCGAACGGGTTTAGCGTTCGCGCCTGCTGGAGCATGTCCAGCGCTCCGTCGAAGCTGCCCTTCCAGAAGTCGCCGTAGGACTCCGCGACGTTCTGGAAGACGTCCCCGACTCCCGAGGCGAGCATGGTGAGCGGCCCGGGCTGCGGCGGTGCTTTCTCGGACGCCTTGATCAGCGCCGCCGCAGCCCTCTTCGCCGCCTCCTCGACCTGCTCCTTCGCGGCGTCGAGGGAGGCTTGTGCCTGGTTGCGGGCGGCGGCGCCCGGGTCCTGGAACGGCTCGGTGGCGTTGCCCTGGTCGGCCGCCTGCTCGTACTTGGCCTCGGCCTGCGCGGTCTGCCGGTCTGCTCGCTCGATGTCGGCGCACGCCTGCTCTGCCTGCCGTTGCGCCCAGGCCAGCACCTCGCGGTACTGGCGCAGGGCGTCGGCGGACTCGGTGAAGGCGTCCGCCGCCCGGAACCACTTGGGCGGTTCCTGCTGGTAGTAGTCCCGGAACGCGTCGGCGGTCGGGCCTTCCCAGCCGGCGGTGTTGATCTTCTGGAAGCCCTGGGCGGCGTTCTCGAACGCGGTGCCCAGCTTGGTCATGGTGGCCAGGGTTTCGTCGACGGCGGGCAGCTCGCCCGGGACCTCTTCCCGGGGGTCCGGCGCCATCAGCCGTCCACCTTGGTGTTGTAGCCCGCCTGGTTGAGCACGTGCGAGGCGGCTTGCTGCTGAATGCCTTCCGGTGCGATGTCGACCCCGAACTGCGCGAACGACTTCTGCGGGGCGGCGTTCAGATCGGCGGTGGGGTTGTCGAACCCGGCGCCCAGGACCTTCTTGAACGCGTCGATCGCGGCCTGCTCCATCTTCTCGTACTCGGAGCGGGTGTCGGTCAGCGCCGAAGCCGCGGCGGCACCTTCCTCGACCAGGAACTTCACCCCGTATTCCCACCGGCCGCAGAACCTCTTCAGCGCCTCGGTGACCAGCGCCGACCCGGACTGCTCCGCGTCGAGGTTCATCATGGTGACGCCGTGGCCGTCGTTGCCCATCTTCCGCACGGGCCACGGAAGTTCGTTCTCCAACGCGGCGATGGCGTCGTTGACGCCTTGCGACGCTTGCTGCAGCGCCGCCAGATCGACGCGGAATCCATCGTTACCCACTTACAGCGTCCCTCCCCAAGCACGCTTGACGGGTTTCTCGTACGGAGACTGCGCGGACACCGGGCGATCCGGCCGGTTGCGATCCACTGCGATCGATTCGGCCAGGATTCCGCGCAGTGCCGGCAGCGTCACCGAGTGCTCCTGCAGCGGATCCAGCAGCACGCTCGTGCCCTGCGGCATGCCAGGCAGGTATCCGTCCAGCAGCCGGGCGCCGGTGAGCACCAGGTACTCGGCCGCCAGGTCGCCTTCGCCGCGCTGCCGCTGGTATTCCGCGAAGTACCGCAGATCGGAGAACACCGGGAGCCACGGGATCCCGTCCACGTGCACGACCGGCACGGTCGGCGGGTCGGACACGCATTCCAGGCAGATGTCGGCGCTGCGGAAAGTGGCCACCAGATCTTCCGGGCGCTGCATGTTCCGCCGGAACCGGAGCGCTTCGCGCACCAGTGGTGGCGCGTCCGCAATGGACGCCGATGAACTCATGATCCCCCCAGTAGCCGTTCGTGCACGGCGCGCAACGACGCTAGCCGATCGGCAACCGGGAAATCCGCCCAAAACTCGTGGCCTGCACCATAGAAAGTACTAGGCCGAATGGCGGTAAGTGATCAGATCTCGACCTCGGCGTAACCGAGCTCGCCGGGCTCCGCTTCGGCGACGCCGCCGGTGGCCTCCGCCAGCCAGGTGCGGAAGGTGTCCACTTCGGACGCCGGGACGTTGATGCGGAAGCGGACCGCGTCCTGGTAGTCGGTGTCCGCCACCTGGTAGCCGGCCGAACGCAGGTCGTTGTCGAGCTTCCCGGCCAGCAGGTAGTCCACTGTGGTCTCGACGACGCGGACCGGGCGGCGTTCGACCAGGCCGACGTGGTCCAGTGCCGCCGACACCGCGCCGCCGTAGGCGCGCACCAGGCCGCCCGCGCCGAGCAGCACCCCGCCGAAGTAGCGGGTCACCACGGCGACCGAGTTGGTGATCTCGTTGCGGCGCAGCACTTCCAGCATCGGCACGCCCGCGGTGCCCGCCGGCTCGCCGTCGTCGCTGGACTTCTGGAACTCGCCGGCGTCGCCGAGGACGAACGCGGAGCAGTGGTGCCGCGCGTCGTGGTGCAGCCTGCGTCGTTGCTGGATGAACTCCCGGGCCTCGGCCTCGCTGGTGACCCGCGCCAGCGCGCACAGGAAGCGGGACTTCTTGACCTCCAGCTCGTGCTCGCCCGGCTGCTTGATCGTCCGCATCGGTCCCCTTCGCCAGGTGATGCCGCTCACCGCCGCGCGGCGGTCCTCCCCGGCCATCCTCCCACTCCGATAACAGTGCAGGTCAGCGCGGTGATGGGGGCTCGGGGCGGAGGCGATTTCCGTTGCGGCCCGCGGGCACGTAACGTCCCCCCTCATGGAGCAGTCATCGAGCCCGTTTGAACCAGGCGTGCGGGTGCGCGCCACGTTCGGCCGGTTCCGTGATCAGGTCGGCACGGTGGTGGAGACCGCCACCGGTCTTCCGGAGGTCTTCGACGGTCCCGTCCTGTGGGTGCGGTTCGACGGAGGCGACGAGCCCGGCCTGGTCGCGGGGAGATTCCTGGAAGCGGCCTGACGGCATCCCCGGCCGCTGGAGCAGCGTTGTCAACCCGTGGGCCGCCGGTCTGCTGGCGAGTCCTGACATGTCTCCTGAGGCTTTGACCAGGCGCAACGGATTCCTTGATCGATCCTCGCGGGCGCGTGGTGTGAGCAAGGACAATTCGGTACTTCCGGTCGAGTCGATAAAATCGTCGTTGAAAACCGACGTCGGGACGACGGATGGAGACGATGCGGGTTCTCGTGATCGGGGCCGGAGTCGGGGGACTCGCCATCGCCAACGGATTGTTGGGCAAGGGCCACCACGTGCAGATCTTCGAGCACGCGGACGCCCTGCGCACCACGGGTGCGGGCATCACGGTGTGGAGCAACGGCACCGCGGCGCTGCGCGGCCTCGGCGTCGACATCGAACCGGCCGGTCACCGGCTGCACAGCCTCCGCTCGGTCACCGAATCCGGCCGGCTGCTCTGGGAGGCCGACCTCGGCGAGGTCACCGAGCGCCTGGGGTCGCCCACGGTGCAGATCCCGCGCCGCGAGCTGATCGCGGAGATGGCCGCCGCGCTGCCGCCGGGCGTGCTGCACTTCGGCCGCCGTTGCGTCGGCGTCACCGAGCACCCGGACCACGTCGTCGTCCAGTTCGCCGATGGCAGCTCGGCCACCGGTGACCTGCTGATCGGCGCCGACGGGCAGCGCTCGGTGGTGCGCCGCGAGGTGCTGGGCGGCGAACCGGCGCGGCCCACCGGCTGGGCCAGCTGGCAGGGCCTGACCCGCAGCGACCTCCCGGTCGCGCACGGCCACCAGACGCTCAACATCGCCGGCCGCTACGCGCACTGCGGCCTGATCCCGACCGGCGACGGGCTGCTGCACTGGTGGTTCGACATGCCCTGGAAGGACGGCGACCCGGTGCTGTCCGTCGCCGAGCTGCAGCGGGCCTTCCGCGGCTGGCCCGATCCCGTCGAGGCGCTGCTGGCCTCGGTCACCGACGACGACCTCGGGTTCTTCCCGCACATCCGGCACAAGGTGCCGCAGGTCTGGGGCGGCCCGCGCAGCACGCTGCTGGGCGACGCGGTGCACGCGATGCCGCCCGCCGTGGCGCAAGCGGCCAACCAGACGCTGGAAGACGCCTGGCTGCTCACCCAGTTCCTGTCCGTTGTCGACAGAGAACCAGCGGAACTGCTGCGCGCCTATGAGCAGGAGCGCCGTCCTCGTGCGCTGAAGGTGTCGCGCACCGCGGCGCTGACATCGGCGCAGCGCAGCACGCCTCTGCAGCGCTTGGCGAAGTTCCCGAGGTGGCTGGCGACCCGCAGCCAGGTGGCGTCGCTGCGCTCCGGTAGCGATGTCCTCCGCCTGGCCCGCCCCAGTATCCAGGCCGCCTGAGCTCGCTTCGCATCCCGCTGGCTGATGTGGGGTGAACGGCCTGTTCACCTCGTTTGGCGAGGTGAACAGGCCGTTCGCTTCGAACGCCCGAGGTCCCTGGAATGGGGTGAACGGACCGTTCGCACCGATAGGCGAGGTGAACAGGCCGTTGACTCACCCCGCCTCTCAATCGACTCAGCTGCCGGTCGTCAGGACCGAGCCTCCGGCGTTCTCGTCGTCGCTGCCCAGCAGCAGGCCGCCGCCGACCTCGTTCAGCGCCTCGATCTTGTGCCCGGGGAACTCGCCGAGCCGCTGCGGCTCCTGGTCGATGGTCAGGCGCGGCTCGCCGCCGTCGAAGGTGAGCGTTCCGGCGGCGAACACGGCGGAGTCGAACGGCCCGTCGTCGCCGGAGTCGGAGGCCGAGGACACCACGATCCGGCCGTCCGCGCGCAGCTTCAGGTCTGACACGTGCCGCACGTCCTTCGTCGGGTACGGCGCGCGGAACTCCTGCGCCTGCGCCTCGCCGAACTCCAGGCGCTCCTTGTCGAACTCGGCCGCGCGCAGCGTCGCGGGCCGGTCGCCCTCGCCGCGATCGGCCCAGACCGCGAACAGCCGGCCCTCCGCCGCCATCAGGCCGAAGCCCTCGTAGTTCTCGTCGTCGGCACGGTCGGGCAGCGCGAAAGTGCCCAGGACGGTGGCGCCGCTGCGGTCGATCCGGACGTGGAAGGCGCTGCCGTCGCTGGCCAGCGCGATGTACTCGCCCGGCGCACCGGGGATCGCGTCGATCGCCTCCAGGTCGACCGGCACCTCGCCCTGCCAGTCCAGCGGTTCGGCGCCGGTGACCTGCCCCTGCCGCAGCGACAGCCAGGACGCCCGGTTCTCGCCGTCCTTCTTGTTGTCCCGGACGATGATCGCCTCGGTTGCTTCGAGCGTGGCGCCGACGAGTGCGATCCCGCTGATCCCGGACTTGATCCCGTCGCCGACCAGCTGCCAGTCCGCCTGATCCGGCGCGGCCGTCGCGGCGCCCGGCAACGCGAGCACGAGCGCGAGGGAAACGGCGCCGACGAGAGACCTGTGCACGGGAGAACCTCCAAGAGATCGCCAGATCGAGAACCCGGCGTAGATCTTTCGGCCACCGCCGCACCGCGTCAACGGCCGTTCGTCGGAGTTCCCCACGCAGCAAGAAGCCCTCCCCGCCGCGTGGCGAGGAGGGCCTTGAAGGGTGCGGGTCAGCTGCCGAAGACGTCCGGGTCGGGTCCGACGCGCACGCCGGTCTTCAGCGCCGTGATGGCCGCGACGTCGTCGTCGGCGAGCTCGAAGTCGAAGACCTCGAGGTTCTCCTTGATCCGCGACGGCGTGACGGACTTCGGGATCGCGATGTTGCCGAGCTGGATCTGCCAGCGCAGCACGATCTGCGCCGGGCTCTTGCCGTACTTCTCGGCCAGCGCGGCCAGCGCGGCGTCGTCCAGCAGGCCCTTGCCCTGGCCCAGCGGGCTCCACGCCTCGGTGGCGATGCCGTGCTCGGCGTGGAACGCGCGCAGATCGGCCTGCGGCAGGTTCGGGTGCAGCTCGATCTGGTTGACCGCGGGCACCACGTCGGTCTCCTCGAACAGCCGGCGCAGGTGCGGGATCTGGAAGTTCGACACGCCGATCGCCTTGGCCCGGCCGTCGGCGTGCAGCTGCTGGAAGGCCTTCCAGGTCTCCACGTACTTGTCCTTGGGCGCCACCGGCCAGTGGATCAGGTACAGGTCGACGTGGTCGAGCCCGAGCTTGGTGAGGCTCTCGTCGAACGCCTTCAGCGTGCTGTCGTAGCCCTGCGAGTCGTTCCAGAGCTTCGTGGTCACGAACAGTTCCTCGCGCTTGAGGCCCGATTCGGCGATCGCCTTGCCCACGCCTTCCTCGTTGCCGTACACCGCGGCCGTGTCGATGCTGCGGTACCCGGCCTGCAGCGCCGCCCGCACCGGCTCGACGACCTGGTCGGCCGGGACCTGGAAGACGCCGTAGCCCAGCTGCGGCATCTGTGCGCCGGTGTTCAGCGTGACGTTCGGAACCTGTGTCATGTGGGTGTTTTCCTCCGCCGATGTCGGATGGTTCGCCCCGCGAATCAGCGTTCGCGGGCTGGTGTCCGCCCTGCGGCCACCGTATTAGGTGTGCTCGGCCCCGGCTAGCCGATCTGTTCCGCGGGAAACCTCAGCCGACCTCGATCGACTCGGTGGGCTGCGCGGCGCGGTGCGAGACGGTCGCCCCGGTCCGCTGCGGCCGCCGGTCCAGCCAGCCGGAGACCAGCGCGAAGCCCAGGCCGACCAACGCGAGCAGGGCGCCGACCCAGCTCGGCGCGGTCAGCCCGAGGCCGGCCGCGATCACCACGCCGCCGAGGTAGGCGCCCAGCGAGTTGGCGATGTTGAAGGTCGACTGGATGCTCGCCGAACCCAGCGCCGGCGCCTCCTTGGCCTGGTCGAGGATTCGCGCCTGGATGCTGGGGATCGCCGCGAACCCGGTCGCGCCGATCAGGAACACCGTGACCGGCGCCAGCACCGCGCTGTGCGCGGTCACCACGAACAGCGCCAGGCAGGCCGCCAGCGCGCCGAGGAAGACGTACAGCGTCTTCATCGGGGCCTTGTCGGCGAGCCGCCCGCCGACCGCGGTGCCCACGGTCATGCCGACGCCGAACAGCGCGAGCAGCGGCGTGACCGCGGTCGGCGAGTAGCCGGTCACGTCGGTCAGAACCGGCTTGATGTAGCTGTAGAAGGAGAACGTCGCGGCGAAGCCGAAGACCACGACCGCGAACGCCAGCCAGACCTGCGGGCGGCGGAACGCGCGCAGCTCGCCGCGCACGCTGACGTCGGCGGGCTTGGGCTGGTCGGGCACCAGCGCCGCGACCGCGGCCAGCGCGACCACGCCGATCACCGCGACCAGGCCGAACGCCCAGCGCCAGCCGAGCGCCTGGCCGAGCAGCGTGCCGACCGGGACGCCGACGATGTTCGCCACGGTGAGGCCGATGAACATCATCGAGATGGCCTGCGCGCGCTTGTCGGTGGCGACGAGGCTCGCGGCGACCACGGCACCGATGCCGAAGAACACGCCGTGCGGCAGGCCGGCGAGGAACCGGGCGCCGAGCAGCAGCTCGTGGGTCGGTGCGAACGCCGAGCACAGGTTCCCGACGGTGAACAGCACGAGCATGCTCAGCAGCATCGTCTTGCGCTTGAACCGCATGCCCAGCATGGTCAGCAGCGGTGCGCCGATCACCACGCCGAGCGCGTACAGCGAGATGTAGCCGCCGGCGTCGGGGATCGACACCTGCAGATCGGTGGCGACCTCGGGCAGCAGGCCCATCATCACGAACTCGGTCGTTCCAATCCCGAATGCGGCGATGGCCAGGGCCAACAGGGCAATGGGCAAGGAAGTCTCCCCTGAAACGAACGTGCGGGACTGGTTCTTGGCGTCCTCGCCGGTCGGGCGCACGGCGGTGCGCGCCGCATTCCGGTCTTCGAGAACGATTCAGGAAGTCGACTGTCGGTGGCGCTCCCCAGACGTCTTCAACAGTAGTCCGGCGCCCCGCTGTTCCCGAAGCGGTTATGAACCGCGCCACGTCGGAAACCGCTCGTTCGGCCGAGCAGGCAAGGAAAACCCTTCATCCACAGTGGACCTGAATCGGTGCGCGGTGCACATTCGGGGAGCGGTCGTGTTGTGCACTCTGGCAAAAAGCAGAACGTGGAAACTTTTCGCAACGGGCTGTCGGCCGCCCGCCGATCGGTGATAGCTCTCGGACCGATCCCCAGGCGGACGGAGGTCCGATGCGCTCGAAAGCCCTCGCGGTCATGCTGGCGGTGTTGGCGCTGCTGGTGGCGGCGGCCACACCCGGTGTCGCCGCGCCGCCGGAACCGCACCGCTTCGTCACCAGGCCGGACCTGAGTCCGCCGGTGGTGCGCATCGACACCCCGGCGAACGGCACCGAGCCCGGATACATCTTCCTCGCGCCCCACGGCACCGCCGCCCAGAGCGGGCCGATGATCATCGACGACACCGGGCAGCCGGTGTGGTCCGAGCCGGTCGGCGACGGCGCCGGACTGTTCACAATGGACTTCAAGGCGCAGACCTACCGGGGCGAGCCCGTGCTCACCTGGTGGCAGGGCGCGCCGCATCCCGGCTACGGCGAGGGCGAGTACGTCATCCGCGACCGCTCCTACCGGCAGATCGGCAAGGTCGACGCGGGCGGCGGGCTGCGCGCTGACCTGCACGAGATGGTCATCACGCCGCGCGACACCGCGCTGATCATCGCCTACCACACGGTGCAGCGGGACCGGCCCGTCGTGGAAGGCGTCGTGCAGGAGATCGACATCGCCACCGGCGAGGTGCTGTTCGACTGGCGCAGCCTCGACCACGTCGCGCCGGAGGAATCGACGGTGCCGCTGCCGGAAGATCCCGCCGCGCCGTACGACTACATCCACCTCAACTCGATCACCGAGGACTCGGCGGGCAACCTGCTGATCTCCGCCCGGCACACCGACGCGCTGTACCTGCTGGACCGCGCCACCGGCGAGGTGCAGTGGCGGCTCGGCGGCAGCCGCAGCGACTTCGCGGTCGATCCGGACGCGGCGTTCGCCAGGCAGCACGACGCGCGCTGGCTGCCCGACGGAACCATGAGCCTGTTCGACAACGCGGCCAGCGAGCCCGGCCCGGTGTCGCGGGCGATCGTGCTGGACGTCGACCAGCAGGCGCGCACCGCCCGACTGGTGCGGGCCTTCCCGCACCCCGGCGGCGGCACCAGCGTCAGCCAGGGCGACCACCAAGTGCTGCCGGGCGGCAACAGCTTCGTCGGCTGGGGCTCGCAGCCGCAGTTCACCGAGTTCGACCAGAGCGGCGCGGTGGCGCTGCACGGCTCGTTCGGCGACGGCATGCCCTCCTACCGGGCCTTCCGGCTGGGCTGGACCGGAGCGCCCACCGAGCCGCCGGTGGCGGCGCTGCGCGAAGCGGACGGCGTCGCGACGGTGTACGCGAGCTGGAACGGAGCCACCGAAGTCCGAGCGTGGCGGATCCTGGCGGGCCCGGCCCCGGACCAGCTCCGGCCGATCACGGACGTGCCGAGGGCGGGCTTCGAAACCGCGGCTGCGCTACCGGCCCCGGAGGCCTTCGCGGCCGTCGAAGCCCTCGACGCCGGCGGCCAGGTCCTCGCCCGCTCCGAACCGGCCCAAGCCGGATGACCTGATCCCCACACCGCCCGTCTCCTACCCGGCGCCCGGTGCCCGGTGTCCGGTGCCTGGTGTCCCGCAATTTCCATTGAAATCGAACCTCCAATTTCAATGGAAACTGCAGATCATCGGCGTGTCGCGCCCCGACACGCCGACGGCTGTGGACAACTCCCGCAATTTCAATGGAAATCGGACCTCTGATTTCCATTGAAATTGCGGGACTCCGGTGCCGGCACAGGGGGCAGGGGAGGAGAGCAAGGGGAGAAGCGCGAGAGCAGGAGAGCACGGAGCAGGGGAGCAGGGGGAGGAGGTGGGCCGGAAGCGCGTTCTCGGGGCGGGTTGTCGGGGTGGAGCGGCGCGCCGGGTGCGTGTCAGCGGATGGTGCGGTAGCCGGGGTGGACTCCGGGCGTCAGGTCGTGGCTGTTCGCCAGGCGCTCCAGGAGGGACTTGAGCCGGGTCCGTTCGTCCTGGTCGAGGGCCTGGCAGAAGTCGGCCTCGTGCTCGGCCGCCACCGCGTGGACCTCGCCCAGCAGCTCGGTCCCCTCCTCGGTGAGGGTGAGCTCGTGGACCCGGCGGTCGCGGGTGCTGCGGGTGCGGGTGACCAGGCCGCGGCCCTCCAGCTCATCGACGAACGTGACGACCTTGCTCGGCAGCATCCCGAGGTTCCCGGCCAGCGCCTGCTGGCTCAGGCCCCGCTGCGCGGCGATCATCCGCAGCATGCCCACCTGGGACGGGGTCAGGTCGAGCTCGCCGACGAGGGCGGCGAACTTCGCCGTGGCGTGCGCCCCCAGCTGCGTGAGCAGGAACGAAACACCGAGCGCGGGAAGGTCTGCTGCCACGCGAACACTGTACAGAATCGTTCACTCGCCGAACGATTCTTGTTTCGCACCGGGCCGCAGACTGGCGTGCGCCTCCCGGTCCATGCGCTCGACCATGTGCGGGTAGTGCAGCTCGAACGCGGGCCGGACCGAGCGGATCCGCGGCAGCGCGGCGAAGTTGTGCCGCGGCGGCGGGCAGGACGTGGCCCACTCCAGCGAGTTCCCGTGCCCCCACGGGTCGTCCACCTCGACCACCGCGCCGAACCGGTAGCTGGTGAAGACGTTGTACAGGAACGGCAGGATCGAGGCGCCCAGCACGAACGCGCCGATGCTCGACACGACGTTCAGCGCGGTGAAGCCGTCGGAGGCCAGGTAGTCGGCGTAGCGGCGCGGCATCCCCTCGGCGCCCAGCCAGTGCTGCACCAGGAACGTGGTGTGGAACCCGACGAAGGTCAGCCAGAAGTGCAGCTTGCCCAGCCGCTCGTCCATCATCCGGCCGGTCATCTTGGGGAACCAGAAGTACACCCCGGCGAACACCGCGAACACGATCGTCCCGAACAGCACGTAGTGGAAGTGCGCGACCACGAAGTAGGTGTCGGTGATGTGGAAGTCCAGCGGCGGCGCCGCGAGGATGATGCCGGTCAGCCCGCCCAGCAGGAACGTCACCAGGAACCCGACCGAGAACAGCATCGGTGCCTCGAAGGTCAGCTGCCCGCGCCACATGGTGCCGATCCAGTTGAAGAACTTGATCCCGGTCGGCACCGCGATCAGGAACGTCGCGAACGAGAAGAACGGCAGCAGCACCGCGCCGGTGGCGAACATGTGGTGCGCCCACACGAGCATCGACAGCCCCATGATCAGCAGCGTGGCGAACACCAGGCCGGTGTAGCCGAACAGCGGTTTCCGGCTGAACACCGGGAGGATCTCGGTGACGATGCCGAAGAACGGCAGCGCCACGATGTAGACCTCGGGGTGGCCGAAGAACCAGAACAGGTGCTGGAACAGGATGGCGCCGCCGTTGGCCGGGTCGAACGCGTGCCCGCCGAGGTGCCGGTCGACCAGGAGCCCGAACAGCGCGGCGGCCAGGATCGGGAACGCCATCAGCACCAGCAGGCTGGTGGCCAGGATGTTCCAGCAGAAGATCGGCATCCGCCACATCGTCATGCCGGGGCAGCGCAGGCAGACCAGCGTGGTGATCATGTTGACGGCGCCCAGGATCGTGCCCACCCCGCTGAGGATCAGCCCGGCCGCCCACACGTCGCCGCCCGGTCCCTGGCTGAACATCCCGCGCGACAGCGGCGCGTAGGCGGTCCAGCCGAAGTCGGCGGCGCCACCCGGCAGCAGGAACCCGCTCAGCACGATCAGCCCGCCGAACAGGAACAGCCAGAACGACAGCGCGTTCAGCCGCGGGAACGCCACGTCCGGCGCCCCGATCTGCAGCGGCAGCACGACGTTGGCGAAGCCGAACACGATGGGCGTGGCGAACAGCAGCAGCATGATCGTGCCGTGCATGGTGAACAGCTGGTTGTACTGCTCCTGGGAGAGGAACTGCAGGCCGGGCTGGGCGATTTCGCCGCGGATCAGCAGCGCCATCGAGCCGCCGGCGATGAAGAAGAAGAACGAGGCGATCAGGTAGAGGATCCCGATGTCCTTGGGATCGGTGGTGCGCAGCCACGGGACCAGGTGCCTGCCCTTGACCGGTCGCGGCGTGGTGCGCGACCGGGTCGGAATCTGGGTGGGTTCGATCCTGGCGGTGGCCATGCTCGTCTCCTGCGGAGCCGGAACCAACCCAGTCTCAACCCGCCCCCGACCACCCGCAATCGGCCGGGCTAGGCATCGCCGCCGAGGTAGCGGCTCGGAGACGTCCCGACGGTGCGCTTGAACGCGGCGAGGAACGCGCTCGGCGTCGCGTACCCGACGGCGTGCGCGACCCGGGAGACCGGCCGGCCCTCGGCGAGGAGGGGCAGTGCGGCGCGGAGCCGCGCGTGGGTGCGCCAGCGGTCGAAGGACATGCCGGTGTCGTGGACGAAAAGCCGCGTCAGGGTGCGGCGGCTCACCCCGGCGGCCCGGGCGTGCGCTTCCATGCCCCGCTGGTCCGCGGGGTCGGCGAGCAGCGCATCCGCCACGGCGCGGACGCGTTCGTCGACGGGGCGCGGCACGTCGATGGGAGTGGTGGGCAGGGGGCGCAGCAGGTCGAACACGACCGCTTCGCCGCGCAGCCGCGCGTCATCGGCGAGATCGTCGCGGCCCAGATACGCGATCAACTGCGCCAACAGCCCATCCACCCCGACGGGCGTGGGCTCGGCCCAGTCGAGGGCGCACCGGTCCGGCTCGAAGTAGAGGCTGCTCAGCACCGCGTCGCGGGTCGCGCCGGTCCGGTGCACGACCCCGGCGGGCAGCCACAGCGCCAGGGTGGGCGGCAGGACCCAGTGGACGTCCCCCACGGCCACGCCCAGCACGCCGCGCCGGGACCAGGCCAGCTGGTGCTGCGGATGGCTGTGCTCCTCGAACCACTGCCCCGACGCCAGCGGGAAGTTGCCGACGACGATCGCCCCGACTCCGGGCGGGACGGCGCCCGTGATCGCCTCGGCCATGCCGCCAGCCTATGTCCTCAGCGCGACATCATTCGGCCTGGTAGCGCATCGCGGACAGGTTGGCCGCTGCATAGCGTCGTGGCATGCCGATTGATCATCGCCAAGAGCGCCGCGACAGGACGACGGAATGACGACGACATCCACCGTGGCCGCAGGCCGCCGCGGGCCGGCCCTGGTGGTGCTGTGCTTCGTGCAGTTCATGCTCGTCCTGGACGACACCGTGGTGAGCGTCGCGCTGCCCAGCCTCCGGGACGACCTCGGCTTCAGCGCCGCGGGCCTGACCTGGGTCGTCAACGCGTACTTCGTCGCCTTCGGCGGACTGCTGCTGCTGTTCGGCCGCGCGGCCGACCTGTTCGGCCGCCGACGTGTCTTCCTGAGCGGTGTGGCGCTGTTCGGCGCGGCGAGCCTCGTCTGCGGGATCGCGCAGGAGCCCTGGCACCTCGTGGCCGGACGATTCGCCCAGGGCACGGGCGCGGCCATGGCGAGCCCGGCCGCGTTGGCGCTGATCACGCTGCTGTTCCCCGGTTCCGAGGAGCGCGCCAGGGCTCTCGGCGTCTGGGGCGGCATCGCCGGGCTGGGCGGCACGGCTGGCCTGGTGATTTCCGGCGCGCTGACCGGTCTTGCGTCCTGGCGCTGGATCTTCCTGATCAACCTGCCGATCGCGGTCGCGGCCATCGCGCTGCTCCCGCGCCTCGTCGCGGAGAGCCGGGCGGGCCGGCCGGGCCGAGTGGACGTTCCGGGCGCGGTGCTGGGCACCGGCGCTCTCGTGTCCCTGGTCTACGGCCTGCTCCAGACCGCGGAGTCGGGGTGGGGCGACATCGCCGCCGTCGGCCCCCTCGTCCTCGCCGTCGCCTTGGCGGTGTCGTTCGTGGCGGTCGAGGCCCGCGCTGCTGAACCGCTCGTGCCGTTGTCGTTCCTGGCCGTCCGCATCCGCGCGGTGGCCAACTGCGCGTCGTTCCTGTTCTCCGCCGCCTTCTTCGCGATGGCATTCCTGCTGATGGTGCACCTGCAGACCGTGCTCGGTTACCCGCCGCTGACGGCCGGCCTCGCCTACTTGCCCTACGCCGCCGGCATGCTCACCGGCCTGTGGCTCTCGTCCCGCGCGGTGATCAGGTTCGGGATGCGCCGGACGCTCGTCGCGTCATTCCTGATCGGCGCGGTCGGCCTGCTCCTGCTGGCCGGCGTGGCACCGGGCGACGACTACGCGACGGTCGTGCTGCCCGGCATGCTCGTCACGAGCCTCGGATGCGGTCTGGGCAATCCCGCCCTGGCGATCGCCGCGGTCGAGGGCACCACCGAGCAGGACGCCGGTCTCGGCTCGGCCATCTTGAGCTCCGTCCAGCAGGTCGGCGGCGCCGTGGGGGTGGCGGTGCTGGTCGCCCTGGCCGCACGCGCCCAGACCGCCGATCCGTCGGAGGGCTTCTCGCTGGCGCTCACGGTCGCGGCTGCGCTCCTCGCCTTCGGCGCGCTGCTCGTCGCCGCACTGCTCAGGAAGGGCTCCCGCGCGTGACCCTGCTCAGGCCGCGTTCTCGATGGCGGCGAGGGCCATCCGGTGCAGCAGCCGGGACATCGCTTCGGCGTCCAGGTGGGCGCTGTAGGGCGTCGAGTTGATCAGGCCGAACACCGCGTGCGCGGCGGCGCGCGCGGTCGGGCGGTCCAGGTCCGGCCGGACCTGGCACAGCACGTCCACCCAGACCTCGACGTAGCTGCGCTGCAGCTCGCGGACCTTGTGCCGATCGGTCTCGGCGAGGCTGTCCAGGTCGCGCATGTGCACGGTGATCAGCGCCGGGTTGGCCAGCGCGAACTCGACGTGCCAGCGCACCAGCCGGTCCAGCGCGTCGCGCGGGTCCGCGGCGGCGCCCACCCGGTCCTGGCCGCCGAGCAGCAGCCGGTCGCTGATGCCGGTGAGCAGCTCCGCGAGCATCGCGTCCTTGCTGCGGAAGTGCCGATACAGGCCGGGGCCGGAGATGCCGACGGCGGCGCCGATGTCGTCGATGCCGACGCCGTGGAAGCCGGCGCGCGCGAACTTCTCCGCCGCGGCGGTGAGGATCTGCTCGCGGCGGGACGGCTTGGCTGCATCGGTGGACATCAGCGTCGATACTAGACGCAAGGCGTTAGTCATCGTTAACATCGGTCGCGTTAACGATGACTAACTCCCGGTGGAAGGTGCCCCCGCATGGATGCGCCCGCCCTGCGCACGGCCGTGGACCCGGACTCGGCGGAGTTCGCCCGCAACACCGAGCAGCACGCGAAACTCGTCGACGACCTCAACACCCAGCTCGGCCGCGCCCGGCTGGGCGGGCCGGAGAAGGCCCGCATCCGGCACGTCGAACGGGGCAAGCTGCTGCCCCGCGACCGGGTCGACGCGCTGCTCGACCGCGGCTCGCCGTTCCTGGAGCTCTCGCCGATGGCCGCGCACGGCCTGTACGACGACGAAGCGCCGTCGGCGGGCATCATCACCGGCATCGGCCGGGTATCCGGGCGGGAATGCGTGGTCGTGGCCAACGACGCCACCGTCAAGGGCGGCACCTACTACCCGGTCACGGTGAAGAAGCACCTGCGCGCGCAGGAAGTCGCGCTGCACAACAACCTGCCGTGCCTCTACCTGGTCGACTCCGGCGGCGCGTTCCTGCCCAGGCAGGACGAGGTGTTCCCGGATCGCGAGCACTTCGGCCGGATCTTCTACAACCAGGCCACCATGTCGGCCCGCGGAATCCCGCAGATCGCCGCCGTGCTGGGCTCGTGCACCGCGGGCGGCGCCTACGTCCCGGCGATGAGCGACGAGGCGGTGATCGTCCGCGAGCAGGGCACCATCTTCCTGGGCGGCCCGCCGCTGGTGAAGGCCGCGACCGGGGCCGAGGTGACCGCCGAGGAGCTCGGCGGCGGCGAGCTGCACTCGCGCACCTCCGGCGTCACCGACCACCTCGCCGTCGACGACGCGGACGCGCTGCGCATCGTCCGCTCCATCGTCAGCACGCTCGGCCCCCGCGAGTCCCGGCCCTGGGACGTCGCGCCGGTCGAAGCGCCGGCGGTCGACCCCGACGAGCTCTACGGCGCGGTGCCGACCGACAGCCGCACCCCGTACGACGTGCGCGAGGTGATCGCGCGGATCGTCGACGGCAGCCGGTTCGCCGAGTTCAAGCACGACTACGGCCAGACGCTGGTCACCGGCTTCGCCCGCATCCACGGGCACCCGGTCGGCATCATCGCCAACAACGGGATCCTGTTCAGCGAGTCGGCGCTCAAGGGCGCGCACTTCATCGAGCTGTGCGACAAGCGGTCCATCCCGCTGGTGTTCCTGCAGAACATCTCCGGGTTCATGGTCGGCAAGGAGTACGAGGCGGGCGGCATCGCCAAGCACGGCGCGAAGATGGTCACCGCGGTGGCCTGCGCCCGGGTCCCCAAGTTCACCGTCGTCATCGGCGGCTCGTTCGGGGCGGGCAACTACTCGATGTGCGGCCGGGCGTACTCGCCGCGGTTCCTGTGGATGTGGCCGAACGCCCGGATCTCGGTGATGGGCGGCGAGCAGGCGGCGTCGGTGCTGGCGACGGTGCGCCGCGACCAGCTGGACGCCCGCGGCGAGCAATGGCCGGTCGAGGACGAGGAAGCGTTCAAGCAGCCGATCCGCGACCAGTACGAGCACCAGGGCCACCCGTACTACGCGACGGCGAGGCTGTGGGACGACGGCGTGATCGACCCGAAGCAGACCCGGACGGTCCTGGGCCTGGCGATCTCGGCGGCCGCCAACGCCCCCCTGGAACCGGTTTCCTACGGCGTATTCCGGATGTGAGCCATGAGTTTCCGCAGCTCAGGTCCAGTGCGCGTTTTGTGCTGCTATGGCGACACGAAGTACGCACGGGCACTGACCAGGCAGAACGTTGGGATCCTGCCGTTCGGCAAGGCGAAGGGATGACGATGCGGCACTTCGACACGGTGCTGGTGGCGAACCGGGGCGAGATCGCGGTGCGCGTGATCCGGACGCTGCGGCGGCTGGGCATCCGCTCCGTCGCGGTGTTCAGCGACGCCGACCGCGGCGCGCGGCACGTCGCCGAGGCCGACACCGCCGTCCACATCGGACCGAGCCCGGCGACCGAGAGCTACCTCGACGTCAAGCGCATCCTGGACGCCGCCCGCGGCACCGGGGCCCAGGCGATCCACCCCGGCTACGGCTTCCTCGCCGAGAACGCGGGCTTCGCCGAGGCGTGCGCGCAGGCGGGCATCGAGTTCATCGGCCCGCCGGCCTCGGCGATCGATTCGATGGGCGACAAGATCCGCGCCAAGCAAACGGTTTCCGCCGCCGGCGTCCCGGTCGTGCCCGGCCGCAGCGAGCCGGACATGACCGACGCCGACCTGCACGCCGCGGCGATCGAGATCGGGTTCCCGGTGCTGCTGAAGCCCTCCGCGGGCGGTGGCGGCAAGGGCATGCGGCTGATCCACGACGAGTCCACACTGGACGATCAGATCGCCTCGGCGCGCCGAGAGGCGCGGTCGGCGTTCGGCGACGACACGCTGTTCGTCGAGCGCTTCGTGGCCCGCCCGCGGCACATCGAGGTCCAGGTGCTGGCGGACGCGCACGGCAACGTGGTGCACCTCGGCGAGCGCGAGTGCAGCCTGCAGCGGCGGCACCAGAAGATCATCGAGGAAGCCCCGTCGCCGCTGCTGGACGCCGAAACCAGGGCCCGCATCGGCGGCGCGGCCGTCGACGCCGCTCGCTCGGTGGGTTACGTCGGGGCGGGCACCGTCGAGTTCATCGTCTCCGCGGACCGGCCGGACGAGTTCTTCTTCATGGAGATGAACACCCGCCTGCAGGTCGAGCACCCGGTGACCGAGCTGGTCACCTCGGTCGGCGGGCAACGCGGCGTCGACCTCGTCGAACAGCAGGTCCGGGTCGCCGCGGGCGAGCCGCTGCCGTGGGCGCAGGAGGACCTGTCGATCGAGGGCCACGCGGTGGAGGCGCGGGTCTACGCCGAGGACCCGGCCCGCAACTTCCTCCCGACCGGCGGCGACGTCCTCGCCGTGCACGAGCCCTCCGGGCCCGGCGTGCGGGTCGATTCCGGGGTGCGCGCAGGCGGGCGCGTCGGTTCGGACTACGACCCGATGCTGGCCAAGGTCATCGCGTGGGCGCCGAGCCGGGCCGACGCGCTGCGCCGCCTGGACGCCGCGCTGGCCGACACGGCGGTCCTCGGCCTGCACACCAACGTCGCGTTCCTCCGCGCGCTGCTGCGGCACGAAGACGTGCTGGCGGGCCGCCTCGACACCGGGCTCGTCGAGCGCGACCTGACCGAACTCATCGCGGAGAGCAACACGACGCCGGACGACGCCTACGTCGCCGCAGCCCTGGAGCGGCTGCTCGCGGGCGAACCGACCGACCCGGTCGTCGACCCGTGGGACGTGACCGACGGCTGGCGGCTCGGCGAGCCCGCCTGGAGCACCTGGCGCTTCGCCGGAACACCCGACGAGGTCGCCATCCGCCTGCGCGGCCGGTCCCGGGACGCCGAAGTTTCAATTGAAACTGCGCCAGGATCGGCAACTTCCGTCGAAACCGCCCACCGGGCCTCGGTCGAGGCGCACGGCGACGAGCTGACCGTCACCTACCGGGGCCGCACCCGTCGCTACCGGTACGCGCACGTCGACGGCACCACCTGGCTCGCCGCCGACGGCCGCACCTGGGCGCTCGCCGAGCACCGGATGCTCGCCGACCGGGGCGGCAGCGGCGGCCGGTCGGACGGCGTGGTGACCAGTCCGATGCCCGGCACGGTGCTGGTCGCCGACGTCAGCCCGGGCCAGGAAGTCCAGAGTGGACAGAGATTGTTCGTGGTGGAGGCGATGAAGATGGAACACACCGTCATCGCGCCGATCGACGGCGTAGTCGCCGAAGTGCACGCCAGGAAGGGGCAGTCGGTCGGACTCGACCAGCCGCTGGCTGTCCTCGCCGCTCAAGAGGAGGCCTGATCGATGGTGGACCACCGGCTCAGCGAAGAGCACGAAGCCCTGCGCGAGAGCGTGCAGACCTTCGCCCGCAAGGAAGTCGCGCCGGTCATCGGCGACTACTACGAACGCGAGGAATTCCCGTACCCGCTGGTGCAGACCATGGGCCGGATGGGCCTGTTCGGGCTGCCGGTGCCCGAGGAGCACGGCGGCATGGGCGGCGACTACTTCGCGCTGTGCCTGGCCCTGGAGGAGCTCGCCCGGGTCGACTCGTCGGTCGCGATCACCCTGGAGGCCGGGGTTTCGCTGGGCGTCATGCCGATCTACCGGTTCGGCGACGACGAGCAGCGGCGCACCTGGCTGCCCCGGCTGGCGGCCGGGGAGATCCTCGGCGCGTTCGGCCTCACCGAGCCGGGCGGCGGCTCCGACGCGGGCAGCACCCGCACCACGGCGGTGCTCGACGGCGACCACTGGGTGATCAACGGCTCGAAGGCGTTCATCACCAACTCCGGCACCGATCTCACCGGCCTCGTCACGGTCACCGCCGTCACCGGGCAGAAGCCGGGTGGCGGCAAGGAGATCTCCACGATCATCGTGCCCGCGGGCACGCCCGGCTTCACCGTCGCGAAGAAGTACTCGAAGGTCGGCTGGAACGCCTCCGACACCCACGCGCTGTCCTTCGACGACTGCCGGGTGCCCGCCGCGAACCTGCTCGGCGAGCGCGGCCGCGGCTACGCCCAGTTCCTCGCCACGCTCACCGAGGGGCGGGTCGCGATCGCCGCGGTCGGCGTCGGCCTCGCCCAGGGCTGCGTCGACGAATGCCTGCGCTACCTGGGCGAACGCGAGGCCTTCGGCCGGAAGATCGGCGAGTACCAGGCGATGCAGTTCAAGGTCGCCGACATGGAGCTGCGCGCGCACACCGCGCGCCTGGCCTACTACGACGCGGCGTCGCGGATGCTGCGCGGCGAGCCGTACAAGAAGCAGGCCGCGATCGCCAAGCTCGCCTCGTCGAACGCGGCGATGGACAACGCCCGGGACGCCACGCAGATCTTCGGCGGCTACGGCTTCATGAACGAGACCCCGGTCGGCCGCTTCTACCGGGACGCCAAGATCCTGGAGATCGGCGAAGGCACGAGCGAGGTCCAGCGCATGCTGATCGCCCGGGAGCTGGGCCTCCCGGCCTAGAGCTCGTTCCAGGCCCGTCCCGCGCCGCGGCGTGCGGACGGGCTCAGGGCTGCGCCGGTTCGAACGGGCGCGGAGCCGGGAACGAAGACGGCCGGCGGAGGCTTCGAGGGGTTGCCTCCGCCGGCCGGAACGTCATCGGTCAGGGTTGTTCGGTTCGGTCGGGGGGATCAGCGGAACCGCTTCTGCGGCACGGTGATCTCGTCGGTCTGCTCGATGCCGGGGTAACCGGTCTGGTCGCCGTACTCGGGCACGGGCCGGAAGTCCTGCTGGGTCTCCTCGCCGGGCCACACGGGCCCGTAGCCGTCCGGCGCCTGACCCATCGGGGCCTGGCCGCCCGGCGCCTGGCCGATCGGTTCCTGCTCGGCTTCGACCTCGGCGAGGTGCTGCATCACCCAGTCCCGGGCCAGCGCCGCCGGCGACGTGCCCTGCTTGACCGCGAGCTCCCGGAGGCGCTCGTTGGCCATCAGCGGCAGCCGCAGCTGGTAGACCTGGGAGCCGCCGAAGCGGCGTCCGGACCCGGTGGACTCGACGTTCTCCTCCGGGGCCAGCGCAGCCAGGTACGACTCGAACTCATGATCCGGTTCGGCCGGCTCGGCGGGCTTCTGCTGCCGCCTGCTGGTCTTGGTTCGTCCTAGAGCCACCGGCACACGATAACGGTTGTGTTGCGGCGCGCGAATCGCTGTGAGCCCTCTCACTGGCCCGGAAACGCGGAGGGCCCCCGCGCCAGGGGGAGTGCGCGGGGGCCGGAGGGGATCTCCACAGGTGCTGACCGGGGGTGTGTCAGCGACCCGATTGTGACACGTCGTAGGTCGTGGTGGGGAGCCTTCGACGCATGATTCGTGCGTCCGGCATCGTCGGACGAGGGCCGGACGGCGGTCCTGCGCAACGATCCGAGGTGGTACCGGCTCAGTTCGGGCTCGGCCAGTCCGTGATCGTGTAGCCGGCTTCGGTGATCGCCGCGGTCGCGGCTTCCAGGGTGAGCGGCTGGGCACTGGTCACGGACACCTGGCCGTTCTCCACCGAGACCTGCACGTCGCTGACGCCGGGCAGCTCCGAAAGCTCCTCGGTGACCGACCTGGCGCAGTGGCCGCACGTCATGCCGCCCACGGTGAACGTCTGATTGCTCATGCGAATTCCCTCCTGGCAGTTCCTGCCACGACCGGATGCGGATACCGCCGCAACTGTCCCGAACGTCCAGTGTGGACGGCCCAGGCGGGGGCGGCCCCGGCGGGTGCGGCGAGGCCAATATCCGAAGTGGATCGAGGATTGCCGAATGATTACTCTCCGTCGAAGGTAAATCACTCTCTGGGGGGCTGCGGCTGTTGACAACCTGTGGATAACCTGCGCGCGGAACCCGAGGCCGGGGAGGCGTCATGTACGGGTCGCTGGACGTACGGAAGTTCTTGTGGCAGCAGGACGACGGGACCTCGCGGCAGCCGTCCGCGGTGCCCGTGCCGCGCGCCGGTGAGCCCTCGCGGATCTCGTCGGAGCAGGTGCACCGCGCCAGGATGGCGGTCGCCCGCAGTGCGGAGAACGCCGAGGACTGCAAGCTCCTGCTGGACATGCTGGGATTGGCACCGGACGATGACGGGGAGCCGCCGGTCGTCCGCTGACCGGGAGTCGGCCGCGCCGCCGCGTCGTGCTTCGGTGGATGCTCGTCGGGAGTTCTCCGGCGAGCCGGCACAACGCCGCGCCCGGCGGGCGGACCGGCCGGATTCGCGGTAACTTCCGGTGGCGTAGTTGATCATCCGTTCGTGGACCGCGTCGCTCGGGCGGCGGATCCCGGACGCCTTCTTCGTGCCGGAGTCGCGCCATGCCCCAGCAGCATCGGGCCAAGCTCACCCGCCGCGCCATCTTGGCCGCCGCGGCGGAGGAGTTCGACCTGGTCGGCTACGAAGCCGCCACGTTGAGTTCGGTGTTGCGGCGCTCCGGTATCACCAAGGGCGCCTTCTACTTCCACTTCACGGCCAAGGAGGCGGTCGCCGAGGCGCTGGCCCAGCAGTACCTGCTGAACCTGACGGCGATGCAGCAGCGGTGGTCCGGCCGCAGCCTGGACCCGCTGTCGACGCTGGTCGGCCTGACCTCGGAAGCCGCCCGCAGGCTGGAGCGCGACGTCGTCCTGCGGGCCGGCATGCTGCTGGCCTGCAATCGGATCGGAGCGGAGTCCGACGGCTGGTACGAGGCGATCTGCGAGCTGGTGCTGAAGGCGACCGAGGCGGGCCAGCTGCGCCCGGGCGTCGATCCGGCGGAAGCGGCACGGGTGCTCTACGCGGCGCTGGTGGGCGCGCACACGGTCGGCGACGAGCCCGAGGGGCTGGTCGATCGCTTCGAGGAGATCTGGCGCGTGGTGCTCGCCGGGGTCGCCCGGGACGACTGGCGCGCGGGCGCCGAACTGACCGGCCAACCCTGAGGCGTGGATCACAAGTTTTCGATTGATCCTGTTTGTCGTGTTCTGGGCTCCCGGGTGAGCCCTGGAGGCTGCCGGGCGCTCGCTGCCGCGGTCGGGCGACGGTCCTCCATGATCGATGAAAACTGCAGGTGGAACGGCTATTGTGAGGCTTCGGGCCGTGCCGGATCGGCGACGCTCGAGGGCTGCGCGCGGCTTAAGGGACCCCCCGTTGCGGGGTCCGCGAAGGGGTGTCGTAAGCTTTCATCACTGCCAACGGGGCGCTCCGAAAGGGGAAAGCCGGTTGGAGGCAAGGCCGGGTCGGTTTCGAATCGGCCAAGCCCCCATCGTCTAGCGGCCTAGGACGCCGCCCTTTCAAGGCGGTAGCGCGGGTTCGAATCCCGTTGGGGGTACGAACAACTGAAGATAGAGCATGGCCCAGTGGCGCAGTTGGTTAGCGCGCCGCCCTGTCACGGCGGAGGTCGCGGGTTCGAGTCCCGTCTGGGTCGCCAAGGCGAACGGCATTGCGCCGACGCTTCGGCCAGGTAGCTCAGTTGGTACGAGCGTCCGCCTGAAAAGCGGAAGGTCGGCGGTTCGACCCCGCCCCTGGCCACCGCGAACAGCTGCGAAACAGCCCCCACCGGTTTCGGTGGGGGCTGTTTCGTCTGTCTCAGCCCGTCCAGAAGTACGCGTTCGGCTGGTCGGCGAGGTCGCTTCGGAGGACGTCCGTCACGTGCTGGTGCTGCGGTCCAACCCCCGGCTCTAACCGGGTGTCCCCTCGCTCCGCTCGTGCAGCGAAGACATCTGAGCGTCGAGTCTGGCAGCGGCCTCGGCAGCCGCCTTGAGCTCGGCGGCGAAGCCCTCCGGCACCTCGCCGCCGCTCTTGTAGAGCAGCTCGTGCTCGACTGCGGCCCAGAAGTCCATCGCGATGGTCCGCAGCTGGAGTTCGACGGCGACCAGCTCGGTGCGGTCGGACAGGTGCACCGGCACCTTGATGATCAGGTGCAGGCTGCGGTAGCCGTTCGGCTTCGGCGCTGCGATGTAGTCCTTGGTCTGCACGATCTCGATCTGGTGCTGGCGGATGAGATCGCGGAGGAGGTAGACGTCGGAGATGAACGGGCACACGACGCGCACGCCGGCGATGTCGGTGAGGTATTCGCGGGCCGACACCGGGTCGACCGGCAGCCCGCGCCGGGCGAGCTTGGCCGCGATCGCCTCCGGGCGTTTGATCCGCGAGCTGATGTGCTCGATCGGATCGTGTTCGTGGGCGTAGTCGAACTCCTCGCTCCAGACCCGCAGCTTGGTCATGAGCTCGTCGACGCCGAACTTGTGCACCATCAGCAGGTCACCGGTCTGGCGCACGAAGGCGAGGGCGTCGTCGCGGTCCATGTCGCCGAGCTGCTCGATGGCGCTGCGCTGCGGATAAGGCCACCCGCGCGAACCACCGCGCGATGATCTGTCCGCGGAACCCATCGACGCTCCTCCCCCGGCTGCTCGGCTCCAGCCTAGGCCGGACCGGACGACCGAGCCCGCGTTCAGGCGCGGGGTGAGAGGACGAAGACGGGGATCTACCGATCTCCGGAGTAGCCCCGGTGACCAGGTCAGCCGCGTCCACGGCAGCCGTCTGACCCGAACCTGCGGAGCGGATGAACTTCGGCGAACGGACGAGCGCAGACGTGAAAAGCGGAAGGTCGGCGGTTCGACCCCGCCCCTGGCCACCGCGAAGAGCTGCGAAGAAGCCCCACCGGCAACGGTGGGCTTCTTCGCTTCGCGGCAGGTGGTCGCGCGTCGGTTGTTATTCTCGGCGACCTGATGTCTGCAACTCTCGTCGCCACGAATCTCGCCGCCGGCCACGGCAACCGCTCCCTGTTCACCGGGCTCGACCTCGTCGTCGCGCCCGGCGACGTGATCGGGCTCGTCGGCGCCAACGGCGCCGGGAAGTCCACGCTGCTGCGGCTCCTCGCCGGGCTCGACGACCCGGAGCAGGGCGAGCTGCGGCTCTCCCCGCCCACCGCGACCGTCGGATACCTGCCGCAGGAGCCCGACCGCAAGCTCGGTGAGACGGTGGCCCAGTTCCTCGCCCGGCGCACCGGCGTCGCCGCGGCGCAGCGCGCGATGGATGCGGCGGCGGATGCCCTCGCGGAAGGCGCGCCCGGGGCCGACGACGCCTACGCCGCGAGCCTGGAGCGCTGGCTGAACCTCGGCGGCGCCGACCTGGACGAGCGCGCCGAAGGGGTCGCGGATTCGCTCGGCCTGATCATCGAACTCGACCAGGCCATGACCTCGCTGTCCGGCGGCCAGGCCGCCCGCGCGGGGCTCGCCTCGCTCCTGCTGTCCCGCTACGACGTGTTCCTCCTCGACGAGCCGACCAACGACCTCGACCTGGAGGGCCTGGAACTGCTGGAGGACTTCGTGCGCGGGCTGCGCGCCGGCACCGTCGTCGTCAGCCACGACCGCGAGTTCCTCACCCGCACCGTCAACAAGGTCCTCGAACTCGACCTGGCCCAGCAGCAGATCAACCTCTACGGCGGTGGCTACGACTCCTACCTGGAGGAACGCGATGTCGCGCGCAGGCACGCGCGGGACTCGTACGAGGAGTACGCCGACAAGAAGTCCGCGCTGGAGGCGCGCGCCCGCATGCAGCGCGGGTGGATGGAGAAGGGCGTCAAGAACGCCCGCCGCAAGAACACCGACAACGACAAGGTCGGCCGCAAGTTCCGCTCCGAATCCACCGAGAAGCAGGCCGCCAAGGCGCGGCAGACCGAACGGCTCATCGAGCGGCTCGACGTCGTCGAGGAACCGCGCAAGGAGTGGGAGCTGCGGATGGAGATCGCCGCGGCGCCCCGCTCCGGCGCGGTCGTCGCGACCCTCCGCGATGCGGAGGTGCGGCGCGGCGACTTCGCGTTCGGGCCGGTGACGCTGCAGATCGACTGGGCGGACCGGGTCGCGATCACCGGGGCCAACGGCTCGGGCAAGTCGACGCTGCTCGGCGCGCTGCTCGGGCGGATCCAGCTGGACGCGGGGACCGCCGCGCTCGGTTCGGGCGTCGTCGTCGGCGAGGTCGACCAGGCCCGCGCGCTGTTCCACGGCTCGGAGTCGTTGCTCGACGCGTTCTGCGCGGCCGTGCCGGAAACCGAGACCGCCGAGGTCCGCACGTTGCTCGCCAAGTTCGGCCTCAAAGCCGACCACGTGCTGCGGTCGGCCGCCACGCTGTCGCCCGGCGAGCGCACGCGGGCCGCGCTGGCGCTGCTGCAGGGGCGAGGCGTCAACCTCCTGGTGCTGGACGAGCCGACCAACCACCTGGACCTGCCCGCGATCGAGCAGCTGGAGTCGGCGCTGGACTCCTACGGCGGCACGCTCCTGCTGGTCACCCACGACCGCCGGATGCTCGACGCGGTGCGCACCAACCGCCGTCTGGAGATGGCGGACGGGAAGCTCACCGAGCTCGTGGGGTGAGCGTTCGCCTGCTCGCCCGGTGCTGGTCGTCCCTGTGTCGTACCCGGCCGATAGTTTGATCAACGGCGTCGGCATCGGGAAGGGATTGGGATGAGCGCGATCCGAGAGGCTTATCTGCAGGCAGCCGCATCGACCGCCGAGGTGCTGGGCGATCCGGCGGTCGCGGCCGCGTGGGACCGGCCCAGCGCCCTGGCGGAGTTCAGCGTCCGCGGCCTGGCCGGGCACCTGGCGTCGCAGGTCCTCCTCGTTCCCCGGGTGCTCGCCGCCGCCGAACCGGAAGAAGGCCCCGTGCCGCTCCTCGGCTACTACGCGCAGAGCGAGTGGATCGGCGCCGACGTCAACGCGGAGGTCAACGTCCGGCTCCGGGAGATGGGCGAGGGCTTCGCGACCGAGGGGGCCGCGGCGCTGGTCGCCGAGGTCGACTCGGCCGTTCGAGATCTTCGGTCGGCCCTGCCCGGCACGTCGGCGGACCGGTCGGTGGCGTTCTCCCGGCGGGTGCTGCACATCGACGACTTCCTGATCACCCGGATGATGGAGATCGCGGTGCACTCCGACGACCTGGCGTCGAGCGTGGGCATCGCCACGCCGGAGCTGCCGCCGGAGGTCTACGACCACGTGCTCGCGCTGCTCTCGCAGCTCGCGGTGCGGCGGCACGGGCAGACGGCCGTGCTGCGGGCGCTGAGCCGGGCGGAGCGCGCACCTGCCACGATCGCCGCGATCTGACCGCGGATCGGCGGGGCTCCGGAGCGTGGAAGGATCGGCGCATGCCGGACAACGAGGAGCCAGACCTGGCGGGCGGCCCCAACGCGCTGTGCTTCACCTGCGGCGGGCTCCGCAAGCTCAGCGAGCCGCGGATCTACGTCGTGCAGGCCACCGAGGACATGCAGACCGGCATGACCATGGCGGAATGGCGGACCTGCCCGCAGTGCGGCGGCAAGGGCCATCTCTCCGGTCTGCACCCGCCGGCCTGACAGGGCTCGTTCTGCTTGGTGGTGGCGGCGCAGAACCACGTCCTGAACAGCCCTGATGGTCCGGAGAAGTAGGGACGCCCCCGCGCTCAACCGGCCTGGGGGTTACCGGGAGTGCGGGGGCGTCAAGGTCCACCCCTGGGGGTCAGGTGGACGGCGTCCATGCTACTTCGTGGTATCCGAGATGTCTCTAGGGGCAGAGATCTTTTTTCTCCCGGACCGCCGCGAACCGGAGGAAGAACTGGGTCAGCGGCCCGATGGCCAACGCGTAGAGCACGGTGCCGACGCCGACGGTGCCGCCAAGCAGCCATCCGGCGGCGAGGACGCTGAGCTCGATGGCGGTGCGGACGAGGCGCACCGACCAGCCGGTACGAGCGTGCAGGCCGGTCATCAGGCCGTCCCGCGGGCCCGGGCCGAGCCGCGCGCCGACGTACACCGCCGTCGCGATTCCGTTGAGCACGATGGCGGCGGCCATCAGCGAGATTTGCCCCGGTAGCGCGTCGACCGGTGGTGTCACGGCGAGTGTGATGTCCACCGCGAACGCGATGACCACCACGTTGGCGACCGTGCCGATGCCGGGCCGCTGGCGCAGCGGCAGCCAGGCGAGCAGCACCGCCACGCCGGTCAGCGCGGTGACCGCCCCGAAGCTCCAGCCGAGCCGCTCGGACAGGCCCTCGTGCAGGACGTCCCACGGGTCGAGGCCCAACTGGGCCCGCACCATGAACCCCATGCTGGCGCCGAAGAGCACCAGGCCGCCGAAGAGCTGCCCGAACCGGAGCAGCGGCCGGGTGCGGATCGGGAGCGGTGAGAGGTCCACTGGGGCTGATGTTGACGCCATGTGGACTTTCTAGCCTGTGATTGGACTTAAAGTCGATAGCCAATTGAACTATATTGGTCACATGTCGTTCACTCCGTCCGCGCACATCCACGGCCACAAGCTCGTCGAGTTGCTCGGTTCCTGGCACGGTACGGCGCGCCCGTCCTCCCAGGCGTTGGCCGCGGCGCTGCGGCAGCTGGCGCTGGACGGGCGACTGCCGCCGGGCACCAGGCTGCCGGCGGAACGCGAGCTCGCCGATGCCCTCGAAGTCAGCCGGACGCTGGTCGCGCGCACGCTGGACCGGCTGCGCGAAGAAGGTTTCGCGGCGAGCCGGCGCGGGGCCGGGTCGTGGGTGAAGCTGCCGGACCGGGATCGCGGCAACGAATCCCACGGCGGGTGGTTCCCGGCCGCGGACAGCGAGGTGCTGAACCTCGCGCAGGCCACGCCGAGCGCGCCGCCGGAGCTGTGCGCCGCGGTGGATCAGGCGCGGCTGCGGTTCGCCGAGCAGCTGTCCAGCCACGGCTACCAGCCGCACGGGCTGCCGGAGCTGCGCGAACAGATCGCCGAGCGCTACGCGAAACGGGGGCTGCCGACCAACCCGGACCAGATCCTCGTCACCAGCGGCGCGCAGCACGGCTTCGCCCTCCTGCTCCGGATGCTGGTGTCGCCGGGCGAGCGGGTGCTCGTCGAGCACCCGACGTACCCGAACGCAATGGAGGCGATCCGCGGGCTCAACGTCGCCCCGGTGGCGGTGCCGATGGTCGCGGACGGCTGGGACCTGGAGCTGCTGGCCGCGAGCCTGCGGCAGACCTCGCCGCGGTTGGCGTACCTGATCCCGGACTTCCACAACCCGACCGGAATCCGGCTGGATGCGGTCGGCCGGGAACGGCTCGCCCGGGAGCTGGCGCGCACCTGCACCACCGCGGTCATCGACGAGACGCTCGCCGAGATCGACCTGACCGGTGACGATGCGCCGCTGCCGATGGCGTCGTTCACCGATCGGGCGCTGCTGGTCGGGTCGGCGAGCAAGTCGTTCTGGGGCGGGCTCCGGCTCGGCTGGATCCGCGCGTCCGAAGACTTCGTGCAGCGCGCGGTGGTCGGCCGCGCCGCGGTGGACCTCGGCAGCCCGGTCCTCGAACAGCTGGTGCTGGCGGAGCTGCTGCGGGACGCCGACCGGCTGCTGGAGCGCCGGCGCGCCGAGTCGATCGAGCGCCGCGACCACCTCATCGCGGCCCTGCGCGAACACCTGCCGGACTGGCGTTTCCGCGTCCCGGACGGCGGCCTTTCGCTGTGGTGCGACATCGGCGCACCGGTCAGCAGCAGGCTCTCGGTGGCTGCGGAGCAGCACGGCGTGCGGGTGGCGCCGGGAGTGCGCTTCTCGGTGCACGGTTCGCTGGAGCGCTGGATGCGCGTCCCGTACACGTTGCCGGTCGATCAGCTGGAAGAGGCGATCCGCCGTCTCGCGGCGGCGGCGTCGTCGATGCCGGACGGGCCCGGCCCGACCGCCTTGACGGCGCCGCTCGCCTGAACAGCCGACCGCCCGTCGGCACGGCCCCTCGTCGTGCCGACGGGCGGTTCGACCGCGGGCGCCGCCCCGGTGCCGCAGGGGCATTGCGGCACCGGGGCTCCGGGGGCCCAGTCCTCGGCTTTCCGGCAGGTCACCGACTTTGCCGGGGGATAGGCCGGGGCGCCCCGATTCCGATCCGGCCGGGCGCAGACGGCCGGCTCGGAGCTGGTGGGTGCGAACGTTTCCCCAGGATTGCCGCCGGAGCGGCTCGGTGCAGCGTCAGTCGGGCGACGTAGATGGTTCGAATGACGGGACGCCGGTCGCCGGCCGGTCTTCCGGGTTGGCGACGCCGGCGCTCGCCGATCCGGCCTGGTCGGGGCCGGTCGGCAGGATCGCCAGCTGACCTCGCAGCCCGCCGCCCCAGGAGGTCGTTCCTGCGGACAGCGATGTGGCCGGTGCCGGGGGCGCCGGTGGTTCCGGCGCCGGGCTGGTCGGTGGCGTGATGTGGGACGGGGTGGCCGCGGCCGGGGCCCGGGGTTCCGGGAGGGTCCGGGCGGCCGTGGTGGGTACCGGTGACCGCTTCGGCAGCAGAGCCGCCCGGTCGTCGGTGGTCGGCGCGGCGGCGGGCTCGTGCGGTGGTGGCGCGAACGTCGCCGGAGCCGGCGGGACATCGTCGGTGTCGTCGGCGATGGCGGTGGGCTGGTCGGCTTCGCCGATCGGCGTGACCGGGCGGTCTATTCGAGGTGGTTCGATCGCGGGTGCTGCCGGTTCGGGCGGCTCGACCACGGGCCGTGCCACCGGGTCGAGCTCGGCGTCGGGCTTCGCCACCAGGTCGACGGCGACGTGCTCCACCTCGATCCGGGGAGGATCGAGCTCGACGGCATCGGCGGCGCCGGTGATGCCGAGCCACCCGCCGATGCCCAGGCCGCCGATGAACACCGCCCGCGTCGCGAGCGCGCGGAGCCGCGACCAGGGTCTGCGCTGCGCGCAGGCTCCCGTCACGGTCACCACCGCCTGTCGGTCGGGTCCGCGCGGCCGGGCGCGGCGCTGGCGTCGGGTGCGCCGGGGTGATCGGCGCGGTATGAGCATTCAACCACCTGAGGTGGCGGTTTCGGGGCACCGACCGCGACGGGTGCGGCGGTCGCCCTCGCATTCTCCACGGAATCGGGCGAGCAGGAAAGATCTCCGGCGTCGTCGTACGGGTGAGGTCGGCGGCGGGCGGCGGCGTGTCCGCAGTGGACAGATCGGGTGCCCGGCACAGTGTCCGCTGTGGATCAAGAGCGCGAAATCCGGCTGAGCATCGGTGAACTCCGGGAGTTCTGGGCTTCCCACGGGCACGATCTGCTGCTGCACGATCCCGGCGGCAGCGGCGAATGCCTGGTGCGGCGGGGCGAGCTCATCGCGCCGGCGAGCGACTTGGATCCCGTCCTCGACCGCTACCGCCGCTGGGTCGACGACGTGCAGCACGACGACGATCTGCTGCTGGCCAGGGTGCGGCTGCGGGGCGCGGAGCGGGACAGGTGCGTCGATCTCGCCCGGGAGGCGGGTGTCGCCGCCAACCACGTGCACTTCGGTTGCTCGATCATGTACGGGATGCCGGTGATGTGGGGAACCGGGGCGGATGCGCAGGCGGGCCCGGCACTTCCGGAACCGCCGCCACTGCAGTGGGATCCGCCGGTCGTGGTCGGGGTGCTGGACACCGGGTGCGACCCGCACCCGTGGTTCCAGGACCGGCCGTGGTTCGAGGCAGTGCCGGAGGTGCTGGACGCCGACGGCGACGCGGGCCAGGACCGCCAGGCGGGCCACGGCACGTTCGTCAGCGGCGTGGTGCTGCAACACGCGCCGGGCGCGGTGATCCGTGCGCGCCGGGTGCTTTCGTCGCTCGGGTTCACCGATGACTGCACCGTCGCGACCGGGCTTCGTTCGTTGCGGCGGTCGGCCGAGGCGCGCGGCGAACGCATCGGTGTCGTCGTGCTGACCGCTGGCTGCCACACCGCGGACGACGAGTGCCCGCCGATCCTGCGCGAGGAGCTGCGCAACTTCCCGGACACCGTCGTTGTCGCCGCCGCTGGGAATCACGCGCAGACCAGGCCGTTCTGGCCTGCGGCGCTGCCTTCGGTGGTCGCGGTGGCAGCTACCGGGGCCGACGGCGCGGTCGCCGAGTTCTCCAACTCCGGGCCGTGGGTCGATGCCGCCGCGCCCGGGGTGGATGTGGCGAGCAGCTTCGTGCGGATGGCTCCCGGCGGCGATCGCCGATTCGGCTACGCGCGTTGGAGCGGGACGTCGTTCGCCGCGCCGCAGGTGGCCGCCGCCGCCGCGAACGCGTTGCGGGACGGCCTGAATCCGAACGAGGCACGCGATCTTGCTCGTCGGCATTACCCGTTCGAGCGGTAATCGGCGCGAAGTGAATCTACGAGCACCTCTGCTTCCTCTTATTACGCGGGAGGAAAAGAAGATCGCCGAACGGGGAGAGGTGCTTGGTCGTGCACGAGGTCGGGGAGGCCCGGACGTCGGCGGTGCTGTTGCGCCGCGCGGCATCCGGTGATCAGCAGGCGTGGCAGGAACTGGTGGATCGCAACGCGCCGGTGGTCTGGGGCGTGTCGCGGGCGTTCACGACGAACAACGCGGACGCCGAGGACATCTACCAGGCCACCTGGTTGTTGCTGGCGGAGAACCTGGGGCGGCTGCGCGAACCGGAGTCGCTGTCCGGGTGGCTGGTGACCACCGCGCGGCGGGAGTCGATGCGGTTGCGCCGGGCGCGGCGGCGGGAATCGCCGGTCGGGCTGGATTCCGGCGACCTCGGGCCGCCGGACCACGCGGAGGACCCGGAGCACAAGGTGCTGCGGGCCATGACGAGTTCGCGGCTGGCGCAGTCGTTCGCCCAGCTGCCGCAGCGCTGCCAGCAGTTGCTGCGGGTGCTGGCGGTCGCGCCGGAGACGACCTATTCCCAGGTCAGCCAGGCCCTGGGGATGCCGAGGGGAACGATCGGGCCGAAGAAGAGCCGCTGCCTGGCGGAGCTGCGGCGGCTCATGCTGGCCGCCGACGTCCCGGAGGAGGTGGCGGGATGAGCCGGTGGATGCCGTCGGAGCTGTGGCGGTTGCGCGACATGTTCCAGTCCTGCGACCCGATTCCGGAGCACGCCCTGGCGGGCGCGTACTCGGCCATGGCGCGGCGCTCGCCGCACCCGGACCAGACGGCGCTGGAGCTCGTCGGCGACTCGGCGGAGTCGCCGACGAGGATCCGGTCCGGGCGGCCGGAGCCGCGGGTGCTGACCTTCGCGATGCCCGGCCGGGTGCTGGAGATCGACCTGGTCCCGACCGTGGCCGGCCAGTACCGGGCATCCGGGATGGTGCTGAACCGGGCGGGCCACGCCCCACCGGCGGGCGAGGTCGTGCTCCGCCATCCGGCCGGGGAATGCGCGGGCCCGCTGGACGAGCACGGCGCGTTCCGGGTGGCCGACGTGCCCCGCGGCCCGATCAGCGTGGTGTTCCGGCCGCTCCGGTCGGCGCCCGCCGTCGCCGATTGGCTGGTCTGTTGAGCGCCGGGACGGCGGTGGCACCGCCGGACGAGATCACCGCGGCGCTGTGGTGGCGGGACAACGCCGGCGCGGCACCGGAGCCGGCCATGCGCAAGGCGGAGGAACTGCTGTCGGGCACCGGCGACGCGGAGTTGAGGGTGCTCGCCCGGCACATCGCGGCGCTCGCTGCGGTCGAGCGCGGGAAGGTGCGGCAGGCGCAGCGGCACGCGCGCCTCGGGTTGGCCGCGGCCAACCGGACCGGGCAGCCGGAGCGGGCCGCGCAGCTGCGGCTCACGCTCGCGTGGATCGAGATGGAGCGCGGCGCGACGAGCGCGAGCTGGGCGCAGCTGGTGGCGGCGGAGCCGTCGCTGCCTGCCGCGGATCAGACCCGGGCCGCCTGCCTGCGCGGCCTCCTGCACTGCCAGAGCGACCAGCACCACGAGGCGATAACCGAGCTGAGTCGGGCATTGCGGAGCCTGTCGGCGGGCGACGATCGGCGCTGGCGGGCGAACGCGTTGCTGGGGCGTGGCCTGGCGAACCTGTACACCAACAGGTTGGCTGCGGCGGAGGCGGATCTTGCCGCCGCGGAACGGGTTTTCACCTCGGACGGCAGGACCGCACGGGCGGCGGGCTGCCTGCACAATCGCGGTTGCGTCGCGTTCCGGGCCGGTGATCTGCCGCGTGCGCTGCGGCTGTTCGAGGAGGCGGTGGCCGCCGGGCTGGACGTCGAGTCGAACCCGGAGGCACTGGTGGACCGGGCGGAGGCGTTGGCGGCGGCCGGGTTGCGCGGCGAGGCCCGGGCGGCGATGGAGCACGCGGCCGACCGGTTGGCCGCCTGCGGCCGGGCCGGTCGGCTCGCCGAAACCCGGCTGGCGCTGGCCGGCTGCGCGCTGCGGGCCGGCGATGCGGCTGCCGCCGCCGAGGCCGCGAGCAGCGCACGGCAGTTGTTCCGAGCTCAGCGGCGCCCGGCGTGGGCGGCGTTGGCGACGGCCATCGCGTGGCAGGCGAAGCTGCGCGGCGGCCAGTGCTCCCGCTACGCGTTCGGGGCCGCGCGGCGAGCCGCCGCCGCGTGTGAGGAGGTCGGGTGGATCGGGCCTGCGGCCGAGCTGCGGCTCATCGCCGGTCGAAGTGCTGCCCGCGCCGGGATGCACCCGTTGTCCCGCAAGCTCTTCGCGCTGTGCGTCCCGCTGCGCGACGAGCTTTCAGGGCCTCCGCAACATCGGGCGCTGGGGTGGCTGGCCGAAGCGCTGCTGGCCGACCAGGACGGCGATGTGGACCGGGTGTTCGCGGCGTGCCGGGGCGGGTTGCAGGCCGTTGACGGCCAGGCGGCCGGGATGGCGGCCTTCGAGCTGCGGGTGCACGCGCTCGGTCTGGCGGGCGAGCTGGGCGACATCGCGGTCGGCGCCGCGCTCCGCACCGGCGATCCGCGGCTGGTCCTGCGTTGGACCGAGCGGTCGCGGTGCAGCGCGCTGCACCGCCGGGTGCTGCGGCCGCCGACGGATTCGAGGCTGAACTCCGCGCTGGTGCGGCTGCGCGCCGCGGTGCTGGAGGCGCAGGGCAGCCGCGACCCGAAGCGCGCGCTGGCCACCATCGCGGAGCTGGAGGAGCAGGTGCGCCACCGCGCGATGCTGGTGCGCGGCCGCACCAGCGGCCTCCGGGCGCCCGGAGGCATCGACGACGTCATCGCGGAGCTCGGCGAATCCGTGCTGATGAGCCTCTTCTCCCACGACGATCGGCTGTTCGCGGTGTCCATTGTGGATGGGGATGTCCGGCTGCACGTGCTCGGTCCGGAGGCGAACGCGGAAGGCCACGCGGCCCGGCTCCGGCACTTGCTCGCGCGGCAGGCGGTGGGCACCGCGCCGAGCGCGGCGCCGGTCTTCGAGATGAGCGCGCGCCGCGAGGCGGAGGAGCTGCAGGCGCAGCTGCTCGCGCCGGTGCTGCCCGCGCTCGAACGAGGTCGGTCGCTCGTCGTGATCCCGACCGGGCGCCTGCACGTGCTGCCGTGGGCGGCGCTACCGGCGTGCCGCGGGCGCAGCGTGACCGTGAGCCCGTCGTTGCGGTGCTGGTTGCGCGGCGCATCGGACTCGCGGAGCGCGGATCAGGCCGGTGCGCCGGCGTGGATCGCGGGCCCCGGCCTGGAGCACGCAGAACGAGAGGTCGAGGGTCTGCACGCGGTCGCGGGCGGGCGGCTGCTGGTGGGCGCCGAGGCGATCTCGGAACGGGTCCTATCCACTGTGGACGGGGCGGCGATCGTGCACATCGCCGCGCATGGCCGGTTCCGGGACGACCAGCCGCTGCTGTCGTGCGTGGATCTCGCCGACGGGCCGCTGTACGCCTACGACCTGGACCGGCTGCACCGCGGCCCCACCACGGTGGTGCTGTCGGCCTGCGACGTGGGCCGGTCGGCGGTCAGCCGGGGCGACCAGCTCAGCGGCCTGGCGACCACGCTCCTCGGGCGCGGCACCGCGACGGTGATCGCCAGCGTCGTGCCGGTCCCGGACGAGCGCACGGCAGGCGTGATGACGTCGCTGCACCGCGCGCTCCGCGCGGGCCGCCCCGCCGCTGCGGCGCTGGCGGAAGCCCAAGCGGCGCACGGCGAAACCGGGTTCGTCTGCCTCGGATACGGAGGTGGTCGATGACCGGAACTTGCCGCGTCAGCGGAGCTTGTGGAGGCGCCGGATCGCTTCGTCCAGGACCTCGTCGCGCTTGCAGAAGGCGAACCGCACCAGGTGCTTGGCGTCCTCCGGGTGGTCGCAGAAGACCTGCACCGGGATCGCGGCGAGCCCGATCCGCTCCGGCAGCGAGCGGCACAGCTCGGCGCCGTCCTCGAAGCCCAGCGGCCGGACGTCGGCGCAGATGAAGTAGGTGCCCTCGCTGGCGAGCACGTCGAAGCCCGCCTCGGTCAGCCCGCCGGCGAGCCGGTCCCGCTTGCGCTGGAGGTCGTCGCGCAACCGATCGACCCAGTCGAGCTCGTTGCGCAGGGCGTGCGCGACGGCGGGCTGGAACGGTGCGCCGCCGACGAAGGTCATGAACTGCTTGGCCGCGCGCACGGCGGCGACGAGCTCGGCCGGGCCGCAGATCCAGCCGATCTTCCAGCCGGTGGCGCTGAAGCTCTTGCCGACGCTGGAGATCGACAGCGTCCGCTCGGCCATGCCGGGCAGGGTGGCCAGCGGGCGGTGCTCGCGGCCGTCGAAGATCAGGTGCTCGTAGACCTCGTCGGTGATGGCGATCACGTCGTTGTCGCGGCAGACCTCGGCGATCACGGCCAGCTCGGCGTCGGTGAACACGGTGCCGGTCGGGTTGTGCGGCGAGTTCAGCACCAGGGCGCGGGTCTGCGGCCCGACGGCGGCGCGCAGCGCCTCGACGTCGAGCTCGAAGCGGTGGTCGGGGCCCTGCCGCAGCGCGACGGTCCGGCGCACCCCGCCGGCCATCGCGATGGCGACCGGGTAGGAGTCGTAGTACGGCTCGACGAGCACCACCTCGTCGCCGGGCTCGACCAGGGCGAGCATCGCGGCCGTCAGCGCCTCGGTCGCGCCGACTGTGACCAGCACCTCGTCCTCGGGGCGGTGCTCGATGCCGTAGCGCGCCTGGCGGTGCTCGGAGATCGCGGCCCGCAGGTCCGGCTCGCCGGCGCCCGGCGGGTACTGGTTGACGCCGTTGGCGATGGCCTCCTGCGCGACGCGCAGCATGCCCGCGGGGCCGTCGGTGTCCGGGAAGCCCTGCCCGAGGTTGACCGCGCCCGTCCGCCGGGCGAGCTCGGTGATCTCGGCGAAGATCGTGGACGTGAAGGGCCGCAACCGGCTGGTGAGGGCAGGAGTACGCACGTTTCCGCAGGGTAGTCGAAACTGCCGGTGCGACGCTCGGTCGTCTCGCGCTGTGGTCGGTGAGCAGCGGGTGCTGGGGGCCTGCAGCCGCTGCCGGATCGCCGTGACGCGTCGGCGCTCTTCAAGCGCTGCCACAATCGGTATGTGCAGCCGACAGCGGATACCGACAGTGACAAGCGCCGTGGCCTGCGGCGGATGAAGGCGGTGGCCGGCGGGTTCCTGCTGGTCGCGACCCTGATCTACGTGATCGCCCGCTGGCAGGAGAACGCCGGCGCCGGTGCCTGGGTGGGGTACGTGCGGGCCGCGGCCGAGGCGGGCATGGTCGGTGCGCTGGCGGACTGGTTCGCGGTCACCGCGCTGTTCCGGCGGCCGCTGGGCCTGCCGATCCCGCACACCGCGATCATCCCGACCCGCAAGGACATGATCGGCCGCAACCTCGGCGACTTCGTCGGCTCGAACTTCCTGGCGGAGCATGTGGTGCGGGACAAGCTGCGCCGCGCGAAGATCAGCCGCCGCCTCGGCGGCTGGCTCGACGACGCCGACCACGCCGAGCGGGTCACCTCGGAACTGGCCACGGCGGTGCGCGGCGCCGTGCAGGTGCTGCGGGACGAGGACGTGCAGGCCGTGCTGGAGCAGGCGGTCGTGCGCAAGGTGCTCGCCCAGCCCTGGGGGCCGCCGCTGGGCCGGATCCTCGGCCAGGTCTTCGCCGACGGCTCGCACCACAAGCTCGTCGACCTGATCTGCGACCGGGCCTACGACTGGGTGCGGGACAACCACGAGACCGTGCTGCGCGTGGTCAGCCAGCGCGCGCCGTCCTGGTCGCCGAAGTTCTTCGACACCATCGTGGCCGACAAGATCTACGCCGAGGTGCTGTCGTTCGCGTGGGCGGTCAAGACCGACCCGGAGCACCCGATGCGCAAGGCCGTCGACCGCTTCCTGGTGGAGTTCGCCGACGACCTGCAGAACGACCCGAAGACGATGGCCAAGGCCGAGCAGATCCAGCAGCAGGTGCTGGAGCACCCGGAGGTGCAGAACCTCGTCTCCTCGGCGTGGGGCACCGCCAAGAAGATGCTGCTCGACGCGGCCGAGGACCCGTCGAGCGAGCTGCGGGTGCGGGTGCGCGAAGGGCTGCGTTCGCTCGGCCGCCGGCTGGTCGAGGAGCCGGAGCTGCAGTCCAAGGTGGACGGTTGGGTGGAGGGCGCCGTGGTGTACGTGGTGTCCAACTACCGCGACGAGCTGACCACGCTGATCACGGAAACGGTGGAGCGCTGGGACGCGCAGGAGACGTCCCGCAAGATCGAGCTCCAGGTCGGCCGGGACCTGCAGTTCATCCGCATCAACGGCACCGTGGTCGGCGCCCTCGCCGGCCTGCTGATCTACAGCCTCTCCCAGCTGTTCCTCTGAGCTCCGCCGGGCTCCGGCGGAACCACCGGGGCGTCAGCTGGTGTGGCGTTCCCGCCAGGAGCGGGCCTTCTCGCGGTTGCCGCACACGCGCATCGAGCACCAGGTGCGGGAGCGGTTGCGGGAGCGGTCGTAGAACGCCCACAGGCAGTCGTCGGCCGGGCAGATCTTGATCCGGTCCCAGCGCCCGGTGTGCACCAGCCTGGCCGCGGCCACCAGCACGCTCCCGATCGCATCGCCGCCGGTCAGCGTCGGAACGCCGTTGTGCAACCGGACCTGGACCGGCCAGGCCGTTTCGAAACCCGCCCGCGGCCGGACGCCGCAGGACACCGCGGTGCGCATGGCGTCCCGGATCTCCCGCGCCGCATCGACGCCCGGTGCCTTGCCGAGGCCCTGGTCGATGCACCACTGCTGCCACTGCCCGGGATCGTCCAGGATCTCGGTGCCCTTCTCGGCGTCGCAGGTGTTCAGGAAGGCCAGGACCAGCTCTATGTCGTGGTCGAAGTCGAGTTCGACGCCCTCTGGCGCCGACGGGCGATCCACCTCCGGAGCGACAGCTCTGCTGTTCACGAGCACCATCGTAAGCCAATAGGGGGTTGTGCCGACCTCATGTAACCAACATAATCACTACACAGGTTAGTAACCGGTGAACGTGTTTGACAGGTTGGAGTGTGGCGGTGAATCCGATCCAGATCGAGTCGTACGGGTACTCCGAGAGCAGCCGCGAGCTGACTGCGCGCGCCGTCCGCGGTGCCGAGATCGACCGGGCGCTGAAGGAAGGGGGCCTGCTCCGTCCCGCGTGGCTCGACCGTTTCGCCAACTGGTGGGCCTCGGCGACGGCGGCGCTGAGACCCGGCGCCGCGGTGGATCCCGGTCCGGCTCCGCGCGGCTGCCTCAACTGATGACGAGAGGGATGACGATGACGACGACCTTGCGTTTGGTCGCCTTCGCGATCGACTGCCCGGACCCGCGGGCGCTGGCCGAGTTCTACGGGCGGTTGCTGGGCTGGGAGATCGATGAATCGGAGACCGAGGACGACTGGGTTGAGCTCGCGGACCCGGCCGGCGGTGCGGGGCTGGGCTTCCAGCGGGACCCGGGCTATCGGCCGCCGACCTGGCCGAGCCGGGAGGTGCCGCAGATGATGCACCTGGACATCAGGGTGTCGACGCTCGCGGAGGGGCATGAGCAGGCGATCGCGGCGGGCGCGACGCCCCTGCCGCAGCCCCCCGACCAGCAGGGCGCGAGCTGGCGCGTCTACGCCGACCCGGCCGGGCACCCGTTCTGCTTGTGCGCCCCGCAGGGCTGATCGAGTCTGCGGCCTCGCCGTCGGTAGCAGCGACGGCGAGGCCGCAGTGCTGTCGTCGGGCAGGCCCGATCGAGTGCAAGCAGGGTGCTTGCAAGAGTTAGCACTCATGCGTATCGTGGTTGGTGACCGGAAAGGTGCTAGCCCGATGGAACGCGTGGACAAAGCCGTCAACAAGGCCGTCAACCAGGCGGTCAGCGACCTCGGCAGCTACATCCGGACGCAACGCAACAACGCCCAGATCTCGTTGCGGCAGCTGGCGAAACTCGCCGGCGTGTCGAACCCCTACCTGAGTCAGGTGGAGCGCGGGCTGCGCAAGCCCAGCGCGGAGATCCTGCAGCAGATAGCCAAGGGGCTGCGGATCTCCGCCGAAGCGCTCTACGTGCAGGCCGGGATCTTGGAGCGCCGCGAGAGCGGGCCGGTGGTGGACGCGATCCTCGCCGACCCGGAGCTCAACGAGCGGCAGAAACAAGTGCTTCTGGACATCTACGCCTCGTTCCGGCGGGAGCACGACACCGCGGCGGACGGGGACACCGAGCAACCCGAGGAGTGACCGCCATGCCGGCTTTCCCGAAGACCGACGACGTGAACAAGGTGCGCGAGCAGGCCGCGCACGCCCTGGGCGAGGCCGTCGAGCAGGCCCGCACCCCGCTGCTCGCCGCGCTCGGCGCCGGTGACCTCGCCGCCCAGGCTCTCGTGGAGGCGGTCAACAAGGTCCGCACCCAGCTCAACGAGCGCGCCGAGGCCGCGCGCCAGGACCTGCCCGGCGACTTCGGCGAGCTGCGCGACAAGTTCGACCCGGCCGAGCTGCGCAAGCGCGTCGACGCCTACAGCCAGACCGCGAAGAACCTCTACGACTACCTGGCCGAGCGCGGCGAGGAGACGCTGCACCGGCTGCAGGACCAGCCGCAGGTCAAGAAGGTCTGGGACCAGGTGGGCACCGCGCAGGGCAAGGTCGAGGACACCGTCGACGAGGTCCGCGACCTGGCCGACGACGTGCTCGGCAAGGTCAGCCGCCCGTTCGGCAAGACCGAGGAAGCGGCCGCCGAGGAGCCGAAGGCCGCCGAGCCCGAGGCCGAGGCGCCCGCCGCCAAGCCCGCCGCGAAGACCACGGCCGCGCGGACCACCACGCGCAAGACCACGGCCAAATCGACCGCCGCGAAGAAGTCCTCGACCAGCAAGTCCAGCGAGAGCTGACGGTCCGGCAGGGTGCCCACTGCGCCGGCGACCACGTAGGGTGGGCATGTGGAGCTGGCGCTTTGGATCCTGACGATCATCTGGATTGCGGGCATCCCGGTCGGGGTTTTCGCTTTCGTGCACGCGGCGTCGCAGCGCGCGGACGCCTTCACCGCCGTGGACAAGCTGAACAAGCTGGCCTGGATGGGCATCACGGGCGTCGCTGCGCTCGTGTTGATCTTCAGCACGCTGGGACCGTTCACGATCATCTGGATCGCCGGGCTGATCGCCTCGCTGGTCTACATCGTCGACGTCCGGCCCAAGGTGAAGGAAGTCCAGGGGCGGTCCTGGTAGTGGGGGCTCGCTGGGCGGCGCACGGCCGCGGAGCCCCGGTGACGCTGGTCGTGCACGGTTTGGGTGCGACCGAAGGCGAAGCCCGCATCCCGGCCTCCGGGCTGCCGGGCACCCGCGTCGTCCTGGCGCTCCCGGGCCACGGCAGCGCCGACGACGCGCCGCCGGACTACTGGAACTACGGCTCGATCGCGGCGGATGTCCTCGCCGTGGCGGACGAGGTCGAGGCGACCCGCGCCGTCGGCGTCTCGCTCGGCGCGGGCGCGTTGACGCGCATAGCCGCGGAGCACCCGGACCGGTTCGAGCGGCTGGCGCTGCTGCTGCCCGCCGCCCTGGACAGGCCGCGCGAGGTGGCCGCGACCTGGGCGTTCGAGCGGCTCGCGGCGGCGGTCGCGGCCGGCGGCGAGACGTTGCGCGAGACCGTGGCCGCAGACCTGCCCGAGGGCGTGGAGGTCGGCGACTACGTCGAACGCCGCGCCGAGGCGCTGCTGCGACTGGAAGACGCGCTGCGCGAGCTGCCGGAGCAGGTTCCGGTGCCGGACGCCGCCGTGCTGGCCGGTGTCCGGTCGGAGGTGCTGGTCGTCGGCGCCACCGACGATCCGCTGCACCCGGCCGAGGTCGCAAAGGCGGTGGCCGCGGCCTTCACCCGCGCGCGGCTGGAGATCCTGCCCTCCCCGGCGCCGATGCTCACGCACCGCCGGGAGCTGCGCCGCCTGCTGGTGGACTTCCTCGGCTGAACCCGCGTCCGGCCGCTCCGGCGGGATTCGTATTGTCTGGTCATGGGTGTTGATTGGTCTGCGGCGGCTGGAACGCTGGACGTCACGTCGGCGCTGGAGCGCCTCGAACTGCTCGCCGAGCCGGTCGCGGCCGCGGTTCGAGAGCTCGACGACGAGCGGATCGGGGCGACCGAGATCGACCCGGATCTGGCGGACACAGCCGAGTTCTGCGAGAAGTACGGCTCGCCGCTGGAACTGTCGGCGAACTGCGTGGTGGTCGCGGGCAAGCGCGCCGGTGAGGTGCGCTACGCCGCGTGCGTGGTGCTGGCCACGACCCGCGCCGACGTCAACGGCGTGGTCAAGCGGCGGCTGGACGTGCGCAAGGCGTCGTTCGCGCCGATGGACGACGCGGTGCGGCTCACCGGCATGGAGTACGGCGGGATCACGCCGTTCGGCCTGCCTGCCGACTGGCCGATCCTGGTGGACTCCGAGGTGGCCGGGGCCCCGGCCGTGGTCGTCGGCAGCGGCGTCCGGCGAAGCAAGATCATCACGCCGGGCGAGCTCTTGGCGCAGCTCCCGGGCGCAGAGGTCCTGGAGGGCCTCGGCCGCTGAACCGTGAGTGCGGGAGCCGGCTCTCGCCGGCCTTCGCGCTCACGTCCAGGAGTCACACGCCGGTGGCGACCCGGGCTTCGGTGATCATGTCGTCCAGGATCGCGCGGGACGCGACGAGGTCGTCGATCATCCCGTCGATCCGCTCCCGTTCCTGGCGGAGGTCGGCGACCACCTCGATGGTGGGTTTGGAGTGGCCGCCGAAGACGCACGGGAAGATCTCCGCCATCTTCGTGCTCGACACGCCGGCTCCGATCAGCCGCTGCACCAGCGCCACCTTGTCCACATCGGACTCGTCGTATTCGCGGTGGCCGCCCGGAGTCCGGGCGGCAGTCAGCAGTCCCTGCTGCTCGTAGTAGCGCAGCGCGCCGGCGCGGGGCTGATCGTGACCGAGGGGATTTGGCCGAGCGTGCAAGGTCAAAGCGTGCTGCACGGCCCCGGTCTGGTCTCCCCCGAACAGGTCTAGGGCTGGCGCGCGGTGACGGACGCCGTGCACGGCGAAGGCGGCCGGATCTTCGCGCAGCTCATGCACGCGGGCCGGTTGGCCCATCCGGACAACAACCTCGGCGACCTGCGACCGGTCGCGCCGTCGCCGGTGCGCGCGGACTTCGAACTCCACACGGCCGACGGCAAGGTCCCAGCCCTGGTACCGCGCCAGATGACCACAGTGGACATCGCGCAGGCCATCGACGAACACGATGCTGCTGCGCGAAAAGCCGTGGCAGCGGGTTTCGACGAGGTCGAGCTGCATGGTGCGAACAGCTACCTGCTGCACCAGTTCCTCGCCGACGACACCAACATCCGAACCGGCCGGTACGGCGGCCGCGGCCGGATCCGGTTCGCCGTCGAGGTGGCAGAGGCGGTGGCGGACGCGATCGGCGCGCACCGCGTCGGAATCCGGCTGTCGCCGGGAAATCCGCTGACCGGGCTCGTCGAGGCGGACCCGGCCCGGTGTACCGGGCGCTCGTCGACGCGCTCGAACCCCTCGGCCTGGCGTACCTACACCTGACCGACAACAGCCGCTACCCGGCCCTGCGAGACCTCCGTCCACGGTGGACCGGAACCGCTGATCGGCAACACCGGGTTCGGGCATCCCACCAGGCCCGAGGCCGGGGTGGCGCTGGTCGAGGAGGGCCGCGCGGACCTGGTGTCCTTCGGGCGGCTCTTCATCTCGAACCCCGACCTGTCGCACCGGATCGCCACCGGGGCGCCGCTGGCCGAGATCGACGAAACCCGCCTCTACACGAACGGCCCCGAGGGCTACACCGACTACCCGGCGGCCCCGCCTCAGTAGCTCAGAAGACGACGGTGCGGCGGCCGTGGACCAGGACCCGGTCTTCGAGGTGCGCGCGCAGGCCCCGGGCCAGCACGAGCTTCTCGGCGTCCCGGCCCTTGCGGACCATGTCCGTCACGTCGTCGGTGTGGTCCACGCGGATCACGTCCTGCTCGACGATCGGTCCCGCGTCGAGCTCCGCGGTCACGTAGTGGCACGTCGCGCCGATGAGCTTCACACCGCGCTCGTACGCCTGGTGGTACGGGCGGGCGCCGGCGAACGACGGCAGGAAGCTGTGGTGGATGTTCAGCGCCCGGCCGGCCCACGCCTCGCACAGCTCGGGCGGCAGCACCTGCATGAAGCGGGCGAGCACGATCGCGTTCGGGTCGTGGTCGTCCACCAGCTTCCGGACCTCCCGGAACGCCGCCGCCTTCGCGTCCGGGTCCTTGCCGAACGGCACGTGGTGGAACGGGATGCCGTGCGCCTCGGTGATGGGGCCCAGGTCCCGGTGGTTGCCGATCACTGCGCGCAGGTCGACGTCGAGCTCCCCGGAGCCGATGCGGCCGAGCAGGTCGTGCAGGCAGTGGCCTTCCTTCGACACCAGGATCACCACGCGCCGCCGCTCGCCGGTGTCCGCCACCCGCCAGTCGGTGCGGCTGCCGAGCTCGTCGGCGACGGCGGTGAACCGGCGGCGCAGCTCGTCGATGCCGAACGGCAGCGAGTCCGCGCGGACCTCCTGCCGGGTGAAGAACCAGCCGGTGTTGATGTCGGTGTGGTAGCCGGCCTCGACGATCCAGCCGCCGTGCTCGGCGATGAAGGTCGCGATGCGGGCGACGATCCCGGTGCGGTCCGGGCACCCGAGGCTGATGACGAAACGACGTTCGGAAGGGCTCACGGCCGGTGATTATCGCAGGTAGCAATGGCTGTACCGGCAACAGGCCGAGCCGCGTCACGCCCACTAGGAGTCATCGTTTCGCCTGGTCGGGTGCTGCGCCCGGCTCGGGTGGACGAAGTGAACGGCCTCTTCGCCTCGCCCATCGGCGTGAACGGCGAATCAAGCACGGTCAGCCGGCGAGGGCGGCCCGGTGCTCGCTGGGGCGGATGCCGAGGCTGCGCTTGAAGGCGACGCTGAGCGCGTAGGCGTTGGAGTACCCGACCCGGCGGGCGATGGCGTCGACCGTCGCATCGGTCCGCGCCAGGAGGTCGGCGGCCTGGCAGATGCGCCACTCGGCGAGGTAGGCCATGGGCGGTTGGCCGACCAGCCGGCGGAACCGCTCCGCGAACGCCGCCCGCGACATGCCCGCCTCGGCGGCCAGCTGTGCCACCGTCCACGGGCGCTCCGGCGACTCGTGGATCAGCGCCAGTGCGCGGCCGATCGGCGGGTCGTGGTGCGCCCGGTACCAGGCCGGTGCGCCCGATTCCGGCCGGTCGAACCATTCCCGCAGGCTGGCGACCAGGTGCAGGTCGAGCAGGCGGTCCAAGATCGCCTGGCGGCCGGGCTTGTCCAGCCGGATCTCGTCGATGATCAGGTCGAGCGTCGGGCACCCGGCGGGCCCGGCGGGGATCACGGCGACGCGGGGCAACGCGGTCAGCACCCGCTGCGAAACGCTGCCCCGCACCTGGTAGGTGCCCTTGAGCAGCACTGTCGAGCCGGTCGGGTCGGCGCCGCACATCGGCGGCTCGACGTGTGCCGCGAGCGGCCTGGTCTCCGGGGAGTCGGCGACCGCGAACGGCTTCGGGCCCAGGACGATGGCCTCGTCGTGCTTGCGCAGGTGAACCGGTTCGGCGTCGCCCGGCAGCACCCAGGCCTCGCCGTTGACCATCGTCAGCAGGGTGAGCGGGACCTCCTCCGCGAACCGCAGCGACCACGGCGGGCAGAGGATCGACTGGTCGAAGAGCGCGCCCCTGGACCGGACGTCGTGCAGCAGGCTCGACAGCGCATCGTCCACGACCGCCAGCTTAGACGCGCAGACATCGATCCCGGACTTCCAGCCATCCACAGTCCGGCGCCGCGGCTGTTGGCTGGGACGCATGCCTTCACGAACGTTCGGGCTTCGGCGCCGGATCGGCCTGGCCGTCCTGCTGCTGTCCACCCTGCTGCTGGCCGCCGACATCGGCGTGCTGTGGCTGGCCACCCCGCAACTGGCCGCCGACCTGCGGCCCACCAGCGCGGAGCTGCTGTGGATCAACGACAGCTACGGCTTCGCGATGGCCTGCCTGCTGGTCCTCGCGGGCAACCTCGGCGACCGCTTCGGCAGGCGCAAGCTGCTGCTGTGCGGCATCGCGGTCTTCGGCGTCGCGCCGATCGCCGCCGCCTTCGCGCCCGACCCGGGCGCGCTGATCGCCGCTCGGGCGGTCCTCGGGGTGGCCGGCGCGGCCATCATCCCGTCGACGCTGGCGCTGATCTCCGACATGTTCGCCGACCCCGGGCAGCGGGCCAGGGCCATCGCGATGTGGGTGACCGCGCTGTCGACGGGCATCGCGCTCGGCCCGGTGCTCAGCGGGGTGCTGCTGGAGCGCTTCTGGTGGGGCGCGGTCTTCCTGATCGGGGTGCCGGTGATGGTGTTCGCGTTCGTCGTCGTGCCGATCGCGGTTCCCGCCTCCGGCGATCCCGGTGCCCGCAGACTCGATGCGATCAGCATGCCGCTGCTCCTGCTGACGTTGCTGCCGTTCGTCTACGCCATCAAGCACTTCGGCGAGTACGGCGTCGACGGCTGGGTGCTGTCGGCTCTGCTGGTGACGGTGGTCTTCGGCCTGCTGTTCGTCCGCCGCCAGCGCGGGATCGACAACCCGCTGCTGGACCTGCGCCTGTTCGGCGACCGGACGTTCGCCACCGCGCTGGTCCTGCTGTTCGTCGGCCTGGCCGCGATGAACGGCGTGGAATACCTGGTGCCGCAGTACTTCCAGCTCGTCGCCGGGGTTTCGCCGCTGCCTGCCGGGTTGCTGATGGTGCTGCCCGCCGCCGGGCTGGCGATCGGATCGCAGGTGACGTCCGCGCTGGCCAGGCGGGTGCGGCCGGCCCACGTGATCGCCGGTGGCGCCGTGCTCGCGATCGTCGGTTGCGCGCTGATCGCCACGCTCCCGCCCGGCCCCTCCGGCGTGCTGCCCGCGGTGGTCGGCGTGACCGCGATGATGTCGGGGCTGGCGCCGATCACCGTGCTGGGCACCAACATCGCGGTCGGCGCCGCCCCGCCGGAGAAGGCGGGCCAGGCGTCCGCGGTCGGGCAGACCAGCTACGAACTCGGCCTGGCCTTCGGGGTCGCGGCGACCGGCAGCGTCATGGCCGCCGTCTACCGCGACCAGGTGCGGACGTCGGCGCCCGAGGGGGTTCCGGGCGATCTGGTCGCCGAGGTCGCCGGGAACCTGGGCGGTGGGCTCGCCATCGCCGAGCGCCTCCCCGGTGGGGACGCGCTCGCGGACGTTGTGCGCGAGGGCTTCACGTCGGGCCTGCAGGCCGTGGCGATCGTCAGCGGATGCCTCGCCGCTTTGCTGCTGGTGCTGACGTTGACGCTGCTCAAGAGGGTTGACCGCATCGGCGAGGCGGAGGGGGCCGACGAATCCGCCGCGACTGTCGCCGCGTGAGCGCCGTGTGTAGTCAGCGCCCGGCGGCGAGGGCCGCGAGGGCGGCGTCGCCGGTGACCACGGCAGTGCTCGGGCGGCCCCAGACCCGCCGGAACACCGCGTCCGCGGTGCCCGCGACCGTCGCGTCGACCTCCAGCGCCGCGTCGGTCGGCGCCCCGGCCAGCGGCGGCCGGGCCGGCCGGTACTCGACCAGCCACGCGCGACCCGCGTCCGGAGCGTGGAAGAGCACCTTGCCCTCGCTCTCCTGCTCCGCCCAGTCGCCCAGGGGCAGCAGCACGGTCAGGAACTCGTCGATGCCGTCGGCCGCCAGCTCCGGGTCGAAGATCAGGTCGTGCACGTGGTCCGGGCCGAGCCCGGCGAGCGCGTGCTCCGCGTCGAGCCGGTGGATCGCCGTCTCGTGCGCCATCCGCCGGGTCCAGGTCTTCGGGGTGCCGCCGGGGAAGAGCGACCGCACGGGCCGGTCCTGATCCATTGTGGACAGTGTCTGGAGTAGGATCGCCAGCCGCTCGTCCCACCAGGCGACCACGTCGTCGAACTCGGCCGGCGGCCGCAGGTCCTCGGGGCGCTCGCTGCCCGGCTCCAGGTGCAGGGAGAGCTCCGCCCTCCCGTAGGCCTGCCCGAGGTGCTGGACCAGCTTGCGGACGTCCCAGCCGGGGCAGGTCGAGACCTCGGCGTTCGGTCCGGCCTGGAGCACGGCGCTGCGGAAGGCAGCGGCCTGGTCCCGGAATGCGCGGTGCAAGAAGTCGCTAGCCATGCCTCCACAATAGGAATCCGGACGTCGTCGCGGGCACCGGCGGGCCGCGAGATCAGCGGAAGTCCTTGTGCAGCCGGGCGCGTGCGCGGAATCCATCCTCGGCAGGACCCCGCTCGACCGCGTCGGCTCAGGGCGCCACCGCGGACCAGTCGACGGTGAGCTCGCCCAGCCGCCACCGGCGTCGCCGGTCCAGCACCGGCCAGCCCAGCTCCGCGAACGACTGCGCGGCCTGAGCCCACCGGGCGCGCGGCCCGAACGGGGCCATCGGGGCTGCCTTCGCCCAGCACACGTCGAGTTCGGCCAGCATCGCGTGCACCTTCTCGCCCGGCACGTTGCGGTGGATCAAGGTCTTCGGCAGCCGCTCGGCGAGGTCCGACGGCCGCTCGATGTCGGCGGGCAGGCAGGCCAGCGTCAGCGTCCGCGGCCCGCCCCGGTCCAGCGTCACCCAGCAGCAGCGCCGACCGATCTCGTCGCAGGTGCCCTCCACCAGCAACCCGTCGGGCGCCAGCCGGGAGCACAGCTCCTCCCACGCCTTCCACGCCTCGGGTTCGGTGTACTGGCGCAGCACGTTCAACGCCCGCACCAGCGCGGGCCCCGGGAAGTCGCGCACCCCGGCGGCCAGTCCGGCCAGCTCGAACCCGCCGCGGCGGAACTCCAGCGCGGGCGGATCGGCGACGAGCTTGCCGGCCGCCACCCGGTCCGGGTCGATCTCCAGGCCCACCACCCGCGCGTCCGGGCGCAGCGGCCGCAGCCGGGCCGCCAGCTCCACGGTGGTCACCGGGGTGGCGCCGTAGCCGAGGTCGATGACGACCGGCTCCGCCGCGTTGCGCAGCGCGTCGGCGACCCACTGCGTGCCGGCGATCCACCGGTCGATGCGCCGCAGCCGGTTCGGGTTGGTGGTGCCGCGCGTGGGCATGCCCAGGGCGCGGGCCCGACCGGCGGCGAGCCGGGGCGCCCGCTTCTTCGGGGCCGAGTTCATCCCCGGCGGGCCAGCCACTCGGTCGTGAAGCGCTCCTCGTCGGACAGCAGCTTCTGCACCTGGTCGACGACCAGATCTTCCAGCTTGCCGCCCAGGAACGGCACGTTCACCCGCACGCTCCCGGACACCACGAACTCGCTGACCGCGGCTCCGGCCGGTTCGGCCAGGTCGCGCAGCCACATCGAGCCGGTGATCGAGCAGGGCGCGCCGGCGACCTCGGCGGCGATCTCGCCGGTGTAGTGCCCGTCCTCCTCGCGCCGCCACGATTCGCTGCGGTCGATCGTCAGGTCCCCGCCGACCACCGTGCGGGCCACCGACGGCAGCGAGTCGGCGTGCACGCCCTGGCGCAGCTGGAACCGCGCGCCGTCCTCGGTGTTGACGTGCTGGACCAGCGCCGCGCTGGCGCCGCCGATCTCCGCCAACCGGTCGGTGAGGTAGTCCTTGTCGATCAGCGCCTCGTACACCCGGGCGGCGGGCCACTCGGAGGTGCTCCGGTGCTCGATGCGGCGTGCCATGCAGCGGAGGCTACCTTTGGCAACCGTGAATCCCTCCATGTCCGGTGCCGAAGAAGTGCGCGACAACACTCGGCCGTCGGATCCGCGCCCAGCCGGGACCGCCGTCGGGCACGGCGCCGACGGCCGGTCGCTGGCCGGCTACACCACGCTGCGGCTGGGTGGCCCGGCGGCCGACCTGGTGGTCGCGCACCACCCAGACGAGCTGACCGCCGCGGTGCGGGCGGCGGATTCGGCCGGGCAGCGGCTGCTGGTGCTGGGCGGCGGCTCGAACGTCGTGGTCGCGGACGAGGGCTTCGCCGGGCATGTGGTGCGGATCGCCACCAAGGGGCGCCAGTACGACAGCGTCGGCGACGGGCTGGTCCAGCTCACGGCGGAGGCTGGCGAGGACTGGGACGAGGTGGTCGCCGACACGGTCCGCCAGGGCCTGGGCGGGCTCGAATGCCTGTCCGGCATCCCCGGCCTGACCGGGGCGACGCCGGTGCAGAACGTCGGCGCCTACGGCGTCGAGGTGTCCGAGCTGCTGGTCTCGGTCGACCTGCTGGACCGCGCCACCGGGCGCGTGCGCACGGTCCCGGCCGACGAGCTCGGGCTGGCCTACCGGACCAGCGTGCTCAAGCACAGCGACACGGCCGTGGTGCTGCGCGCCCGGTTCCTGCTGCGCGACGGCGGCCGGTCGGCCCCGATCCGGTACGCCGAGCTCGCGCGCACGCTCGGCGTGGAGCCCGGCGGGCAGGTCGACGTGGCCGCCGCCCGCGAAGCGGTGCTGGCGCTGCGGCGCGGCAAGGGCATGGTGCTCGACCCGGCCGACCACGACACCTGGAGCGCCGGTTCGTTCTTCACGAACCCGATCGTCGAGGCCGACGACCTGCCCGAGGTGCTGTCCCGGATCGTCGCCGAGATCGGCCCGGACCAGCGGATCCCGCAGTACCCGGCGGACGGCGACCGGACCAAGCTGTCCGCGGCGTGGCTGATCGAGCGCGCCGGGTTCGCCAAGGGTCACCCCGGCCCCGGCGGACGGGTGGGGCTGTCCACCAAGCACACCCTCGCGCTGACCAACCGCGGCGCCGCGACGACCCGCGACCTGCTACTTCTAGCGCGTGAAGTTCGGGACGGGGTACGCGTGGCCTTCGGCGTTTCGCTGGCACCCGAGCCCGTGTTGGTGGACTGTTCGCTGTAGCAGCCGAAGAGCCGAACGGCCGTAAGAGTGACTCTTCGTGACTGATGCGTAACCCTGAGTGTTAAATGGGGTAGGTGGAGGGGGCCACCATGCTGAGCATCAGGGAGCTTAGGGATCGGGCGGTCATACGCCCGATCAAGCGGGCGGTCGAGGACCAGCTCCTGGACCTGCCCTGGGTGACCGCTGTCGACATCGGTGTGAAGCACCGTGCCGGGGCGCCCACCGGTCAACAGGCGATCGTCGTCTCGGTGATCCGCAAGAGGCCGCGCGATCAGCTCGTCCCGGGCACCTGCGTGCCGGGCGACATCTTCGGCATCCCGACCGACGTCATCGAGGAACAGCCGGTCCTGCAGCACATCCACTGCGCCCGGCAGGAGCCGATGGTGCCGAGCCGGCGCCGCGGCGACCGCTCCGGGGTGGTGCGGGCCGGCGGCGGATTAGCGCCCTGCCGGGCCGTCCACCTGGCGCCGCCGACCGTGCCGAGCGCCGGCGAGTACTGCCGCATCGGCACGCTCGGGGCGATCGTCACCGGCACCGCGCCGACGGTGGTCACGATGGGCCTGACCACCTTCGACGTGGCCTGCCTGGACGACGCCTGGGCGGTGGGCGACCGGATGGCGGACCCGGACGACGGCCGGGTGCACACCGAGCTGGCGCGGGCGGCGCTGTCCGGCCGGGTCGACGCGGCCGCGGTCGCGATCGCGCCGGGTTCGGAGACGTCGTGCGTGGTCGACGGGATCGGCCCGGTCACCGGGCACGCGTCGGCGTACCCGGGCGAGCGGGTCCGCAAGAACGGCTTCGGCACGGGCGTCACGCTCGGCGTCGTCACCTCGATCGATGCGACCGTGCGGATCGATCACGGCGAGGCCCTGGGCGTCCGGGTGCTGCGGGAGCAGATCCGGATCGCGGCCGCGGACCTGCGGTTCTGCGGGCCGGGCGACGCCGGGGCGGCGGTGCTCGATCCGGGCGGGCGGATCATCGGCCTGCACGTGGCGGGCAGCCGCGGCGGGGCGTTCGGCTTCGCCAGCCCGATCGCGGACGTGCTGGCGGAACTCGACGTGGAACTCTGCACCGAATCCCAGCGAATCCGAGTCTGACGCCACGCCCCTCCTACCCCGACCCGATCGGCCCCGGCCGGTCGGGTCCGCAATTTCAATGGAAATCAGAGGTTCGATTTCAATGGAAATTGCGGACCGTCACCCGGAAGGGATCACTCGGTCCGGCGGTGCATGCGGGTGGCCGAGTGCTGGTCGCGGGGTTTGACGGAGATGAAGTCCAGGTTCACGTGGGCCGGGCGGGTCACCGCGAACGCGATGATGTCCGCGATGTCGTCCGCGACCAGCGGCGTGATGCCGTGGTAGACCGCCGCCGCGCGCTCCTTGTCGCCGCCGAAGCGCACCTCGGAGAACTCCGTCTCCACGGCGCCCGGCGCGATCTCGGTGAACCGCACCGGCTCGCCCAGGAGCTCGCCCCGCAACGTGCGGTGCAGCGCGCCCTGCGCGTGCTTGGCCGAGGTGTAGCCCGCGCCGTTGTCGTAGACCTCGGAGGCCGCCACCGAGGTCACCGTCACCACGTGCCCGTCGCCCGAGGCGACGAGCTTCGGCAGCAGCGCCTTGGTGACCCGGAGCGTGCCGAGCACGTTGGTCTCCCACATCCAGCGCCAGTCGTCCTCGTCGGCTTCGGCGATCTTGGCCAGGCCCTTCGCGCCGCCGGCGTTGTTGATCAGCACGTGGCATTCCGGCACTTGCTCGACGAACGCGGCGACCGAATCCGGGTCGGTGACGTCCAGCGGCAGCGCGGTTCCGCCGATCTCCTCGGCGAGCGCGGTCAGCCGTTCGAGCCGCCGGGCGCCCAGCACCACGTGGAAGCCCGCGGCGGCGAGGTGGCGCGCGGTGGCCGCGCCGATGCCGGAGCTCGCCCCGGTGACCACGGCCCAGCGGCCTGCAGAACTTGTGCTCACGTCTTCTTCCTCCCGGGAGACGGCCGATTGCCCGCGTCCATCGGACCACGTCCGGCCGGGGCTGATGTGACGTGCCGGATGTGACACGACACACTGGGGGTTCCAGACATCTTTTTTCGCCTTCGGGCGTCTTATGGATAAAGGGTCACTTTTCGGCGACCGTCCCGTTGCATTCCGGGCAAAACGGATGGTCGTGCGCACATTCTCTAAGGGGATAGAGGTCAGAAGGTGAGTGGTTCCAAGCTGCGGTCGAGGTGGGCTGCGCTGGCGGGAGCTGTGGCGGCGGTGCTGCTGATTTCGGGCTGCGGTGCGTCCGCGCCGCAGGAGCAGAAACCCGCGGATCCGGTCGCCAAGGTGTCCTTCGAACCGGGGGCTGACGCGGGCGAGGTCAACCCGGCCGCGCCGATCACGGCCACCGTGGATCGGGGCCGGTTCGACTCCATCGCGCTGACCAACGCCGACGGCAAGCAGGTCGCCGGCGAGCTGTCCAGGGACGGCAAGAACTGGCACGCCACCGAGGCGCTCGGCTACGGCAAGAGCTACTCCTGGACCGGCCAGGTCACCGGCGAGGACGGCAAGCAGGTGCCGGTGCAGGGCGCCTTCAGCACGCTGCAGCCGAAGAAGACGATCCGCGCGACGATCAACCCGACGGACAACGCCGAGGTCGGCATCGCGATGCCGGTCAGCGTGAAGTTCGACGAGGCGGTCCAGGACAAGGCAGGGATCCAGCGGGCGCTGACCGTGCAGACCTCGGTGCCGGTCGAAGGCTCCTGGGCCTGGCTGTCGGACCGGCAGGTCGACTGGCGGCCGAAGGAGTACTGGCCGGCGCACACCCACGTCAGCGTGCACGCCAAGCTCTACGGCCAGTCCTACGGCCAGGGTTCCTACGGGCTGGCGGACCTGAGCACCGAGTTCGACATCGGCCGGGCGCAGATCGTCAAGGCGGCGGTGGGCACCCACCGGCTGGTCGTGATGCGCGACGGCGAGCAGGTGGCCAGCTACGCGGCGAGCTACGGCGAGGAGTACGACCCGGGCCGCAACACGCCCAACGGCACGTTCATCGTCATGGAGAAGCGCCCGGTGGAGATCATGGACAACCCCCGTTACGGCTACCACGACGTGCGCAAGACCTGGGCGGCGCGGTTCTCGAACCACGGCGAGTTCATCCACGAGAACCAGGAGAACGCCGCTGCGCTCGGCAAGGTCAACAACTCGCACGGCTGCATCAACCTCAGCGCGGCCGACGCGAAGGCCTACTACGACAGCGCGCTGCTCGGCGACCCGATCGAGGTGACGGGCTCGGCGAGCACCATGCCGCCGCAGTTCGACGTCTACGACTGGCTGCTCAACTGGGACCAGTGGACCAAGAAGTCCGCGGTCTGAGCTGCTGCTGGAACGGGGCCGTGAGCCCTTCGGGTCGCCGCCGCGGCCCGGAAGACTCGCGGCCCTTCGCGTTCAGTCCTCGGCGTCGGTGGCGAGGATCGCCGTGAGGACGCCGGGGAACTTCTCGTCGAGGTCGGCGCAGCGCAGGGTCAGGAAGATCTCGCGGCCCGCCGGCCGCTGGTAGATCACGCCGCTCTCGCGGAGCACCCGCCAGTGGTGGGTCATGGTCGACTTCGACACCGGCGAGGGCAGGCTGCCGCAGGGGCGTTCCACGCCGTCGGCGAGCGCGCGGACGATCGACAGCCGCACCGGGTGCCCGAGCGCCGTGAGCACCTCCGGCAGCCGGATCTGTTCGAGTGTCGGGTGATTCAACGCCACGAGCCGATTGTACGCAAACTGTCGTACTGATCACGCCGCCGTTGACCTCGTCGCCCCAATTGTTCGAAGATCGGCGAACAGTCGAACTGTACGACTGTTCCCGTACTGTCGAACTAAGGAGTCCTGGTGGCCCATCCCGCCAAGACCAGATCGCGACCGCGCCTCGGCCTGACCCTGGCCCTGCTGGCGTTCTCGCAGTTCATCATCGCGTTGGACTACAACATCGTGTTCGTGGCGCTGCCCGAGATCGGGGCCGGGCTGGACTTCTCCGCGCAGACCCTGCAGTGGGTGGTCAGCGGCTACGCGGTGGCCTTCGGCGGCTTCCTGCTGCTCGGCGGGCGCGCGGCCGACCTGCTCGGCCGGCGCCGGATGTTCGTGCTGGGCATGTCCCTCTACGCCGTCGGATCGCTGGTCGGCGGGCTGGCCACGGCGACGTGGCCGCTGATCGCGGCGCGCGCCGCTCAGGGGCTCGGCGGCGCGCTGCTGTTCCCCGCGACGCTGGCGCTGATCAACACGACGTTCGCCGAAGGCCGCGATCGCAACCGGGCGCTGGCGGTCTGGAGCGCCGCATCGGCCGTCGGTCTGTCGCTGGGCTCCCTGCTCGGCGGCGTGCTGACGAACGCCTTCGGCTGGGAGTCGGTCTTCCTGGTCAACGTGCCGCTGGGGCTGCTCGGGGCGGTGGCGGCGTTCCCGCTGCTGGCCGCCGACGGGCCGGTCGACCGGCGGCGCAGCTTCGACCTGCTCGGCGCGCTGACCGCCACGGCCGGCGTCACCGCGGTCGTGTTCGCGCTGGTGCAGGGCCCGGAAGTCGGGTGGGCGGACCCGAGCATCCTGATCGGCGTCGTCCTCGGCGCCGTGCTGCTGGTCGTGTTCGCGCGGACCGAGGCCCGCAGCCGCGACCCGCTGATGCCGCTGCGGCTGCTCCGCCACCGCAGCCTGGTCGGGGCGATGGCGATCACCGCGGTGTTCATGGCCACCTTCGGCATCCAGTACTACTTCCTGACCTTGCACTTCCAGCAGGTGCTCGGCTTCAGCGCGCTGGCGACCGGGCTCGCGTTCCTGCCGCAAACGCTGGTCACCACGGTCGGCACGCTCACCGGCGAGCGGCTGATCGCCAGGTTCGGGATCCGCGCGACGCTGGCGTCCGGGCTGGTTCTGGGCGCGATCGGGATGGGCGCGGTGGCGCTGGCGATGTCCGAGCAGAACGGCTACCTCGCGCTGCTGCCCGGGATCGTGCTGCTGAGCCTGGGGCAGGGCTTCACCTGGACCGGCATGTGGATCGCGGCTGGCACGGGCGTGGCGCCGGTCGAGCAGGGCGTTGCGTCCGGGATGGCGTCGACGGCGCAGCAGGTCGGCGGCGCCGTCGGGCTTGCGCTGCTGGTCGCGCTCGCCGGCACCAGCACGGCAGACGGGCTGCGCACCGCGGTCGCGGCCACCGCGGTGATCGCGCTCGTCGGGGCGTTGCTCGCGCTGCGCGCGGCCCGGTCGGCCGACGTGTGAGCAGTGCCACCCGGGGCCGCCTGGCAGGACTGTCCGGCGGCCCTTGAGCGGTAGCGTCGAACGTCGGCCCCGGCTGTGTTCCGGTACGGCGACGGGAATGTTTCCGCCGCGCCGGGTGTCGGGGTTTGACGCGGGCCCGAAAAATTCGGGCCGCTCGGCTTGCGATGGGCAGCAGATGACTTCCAGCACGTTACGCATGCGGCCGCGCCGCGCCGCCGTCTTCTCGTTGCACACCTCCCCGCTGGAGCAGCCCGGCACCGGCGACGCCGGGGGCATGAACGTCTACGTCGCGCAGACCGCCAAGCGGCTCGCCGCGCTCGGCACCGAGGTCGAGATCTTCACCAGGGCGACCTCCTCGGACATCCCGCCGATCGCGGAGCTGGCCCCCGGCGTCCTGGTCCGGAACGTGGTCGCGGGCCCCTTCGAGGGGCTCGACAAGAACGACCTGCCGTCCCAGCTGTGCGCCTTCGCCGCCGGCGCGCTGCGGGTCGAGGCCCGCCACGAGCCCGGCTACTACGACATCGTGCACTCGCACTACTGGCTGTCCGGGCAGGTCGGCTGGCTGGCGCGGGAGCGCTGGGGCGTGCCGCTGGTGCACACGGCGCACACCCTCGCCAAGGTCAAGAACGCCAACCTCGCCGAGGGCGACAGCCCCGAGCCGCGGGGCCGGGTGCTCGGCGAGGAGCAGGTGGTGGCCGAGGCGGACATGCTGGTGGCCAACACCGAGTTCGAGGCCGCCGACCTGATCGAACGCTACGGCGCCGATCGGGACGCGGTCGCGACGATCCCGCCCGGCGTCGACCTGGAACTCTTCACCCCCGGCGGCCGCGCTGCCGCCCGGGCGGCCCTGGACCTGCCGCCGGACGCGGTGGTGTTCGCCTTCGTCGGCCGGATCCAGCCCCTGAAGGCCCCGGACGTGCTGCTGCGGGCGACCGCGGAACTGCTCGCCCGTCGGCCGGAGATCCGCGACCGCCTCGTGGTGCTGGTGGTCGGCGGCCCGTCCGGCAGCGGGCTGGAGCGTCCCCGGGCGCTGCAGGAACTCGCCGTGCAGCTGGGCATCACCGACGTGGCGCGCTTCCTCCCGCCGCGCAGCGGGGCGGCGCTGCGCGATGTGTACCGGGCGGCGGACGTCGTGGCGGTCCCGAGCTACAACGAGTCCTTCGGGCTGGTCGCGCTGGAGGCGCAGGCCTGCGGCACACCGGTGGTGGCGGCCGCCGTCGGCGGCTTGCCGGTCGCGGTGGACGACGGGGTGTCCGGGCTGCTGGTGGACGGCCACGGCGCCGGGCAGTGGGCCGATGCGCTCGGCTCGATGCTGGAGCCGGGGCTGCGCGCTCGGCTGGCCGCAAACACCACCGCGCACGCAGCGCGCTTCTCGTGGCAGCGCACCACCGAGGCCCTGCTCGACGCCTACGCGCAGGCGAAGATGTCGTTCCACGCGCAGCTGCGCATCCGGGAGGTCACGGCGTGAGCGTCGACGAGGTCATCAAGTCCACATTGGACGCGAGTGGGCTGGAGTACGCGCCCAAGGGCGCGGGGCGGTACTTCGTCACGCTGCCCGGCACCAAGAAGTTGCAGACCAACTGCTGGCTCATCGTGGCCGAGCACGCCCTGGTCGTCGAGGCGTTCGTGTGCCGGCAGCCCGACGAGGCGCACGAGGACGTCTACCGGTTCCTGCTGCACCGCAACGCCCGGCTCTACGGCGTGCACTACACGATCGACGGCAACGGCGACATCTACCTGGTCGGCCGGATCGGCCTGCACGCGGTGACCGCCGACGAGCTCGACAGGGTGCTCGGGCAGGTCCTGGAGGCGGCCGACGGCGACTTCAACACCCTGCTGGAGCTCGGGTTCGCCACGGCCATCCGGCGCGAGTGGGGCTGGCGCGAGTCGCGCGGCGAGTCCCTGGCGAACCTCCAGCCGTTCCGGCAGCTGGTGGAGCGCGACGGCCCGGTCGAGCCCCTGCACGACCGGCCGTAGCGGCGTTCGTCGCCCGATCGGTGCAACCGGAAGATCGTCCCGCTCCGTCTCCGCCGTGTTCACGACGATGCGGAGGAGAACGGCATGGGCAAGCGGCGATTACGCGGGCCGATCGTGGCGCTGGTCGCGCTCGGCCTGTTGAGCGGGTGTTCCTCGGGGGCGGGTGATTCGGCGGTCTCGGAGTCGCGCGCGGTGGCGCCGGCTCCGAAGGAGCGCAGCACCTCGGGCAGCGGTTTCGCGACCGACACGGCATCCGGCGACGCGCAGAGCCCGGCGACCGGTGCGCGCGAGGTGATCCGGACGGCGGAGCTGGACATCGAGGTCGACGACGTCGAGCGGGGCGCGGCCGAGGTGCGGCGGCGCAGCGAGGGGGCGGGCGGCTACCTCCAGCAGGAGGACGCCTACCGGTCGGGCACGACGATGACGATGCGGGTTCCGGCGGATCGGCTGGACCAGGTGCTGGGCGAGCTGTCGGGCCTGGGACGGGTCACGTCGCGCAGCCAGCAGGCCGAGGACGTCACCGACCAGCTGGTGGACACGCGGAGCCGGATCGATTCCCAGCGGGCCAGCGTGCAGCGGTTGCGCGCGCTGATGGACCGCGCCGCGACGGTCGACGAGATCGTGTCGATCGAGAGCGAGCTGACCTCGCGCGAAACGGAACTGGACGCCCTCGAACGGCGCGAAGCGACGCTGTCCGGCCAGGTCGAGCTGGCCACGGTGACGGTGCGGCTGGAGCGCCCGGCCGCGGTCGCCGACGATGACACGGGCTTCCTGGCGGGGCTCTTCGGCGGCTGGCGGGCGCTGTCCGAGATCGGCGCGTTCCTGCTGACGGCCTTCGGCGCGGTGCTGCCGTTCGCGGTGGCGCTCGCGGTGCCGGCAACCGCGGCCTGGCTCCTGCGCCGCCGCCGCAAAGCCCTCCGCAAGACCAGCATTTGACCCTGGGATCAGCGTCGGGCCTGGCAAGGCTGCGAGGGGCCGCCACCCGCACCGCTGCGCGGAACGCGTCTGGAAATCCGAAGAGACCGCGCGGGGCGGCTCGGGAGAGAGGGGGAGTCACGAGCACGAGCCGCCCCGCGTGGGGGTCCCGCCTGACGGGCCGGTGGGCGGGGGGCACCCGGGGCCCGGCGGGGGCGCGGTTCGATGGGGGATGCGAACCGCGGACTTGCTCTCACGAGATCGGGGAGTGCGTGGGAGCCGATCTCAAGGAGAGCGTTGTCAACTTCGCAGAGTCCTGCAGCGGCCACAAGCCCGCCGCATTACTCCATTAGTGTGATGTTTTCTACTGAAAGTAACGCTAAGGGTTCGAACTGTGCTCAGTTTGCCCACGAAAGTGACAGTCGCCACTTTCGTGTCACGGTGCTGCGGTGATCACATAACTGTCGGGTGAAGAGCACAACCAAAACTGCGGGTCACCGCGTGCTGCGGGAGGGTGGGTCCGGCGGAGGGCAGCGGCCTCCGCGCACCCGATGAGGAGCGGCGAGATGACCGATCGCAACGCCACCACGCAGTGGACCGGAGACCTCAAGAGCGGCTCCGGCACCGTCACTCTGGATTCGTCCAACGCCGGCCAGTTCCCGGTCACCTGGGCGTCCCGGGCCGAGGAGCCCGACGGCCGCACCAGCCCCGAGGAACTGATCGCCGCGGCCCACTCCGCCTGCTACTCGATGCAGCTCTCCGGCCTGCTCACCGCGGCGGGCACGCCACCGGAGCGGATCGACACCAGCGCCGAGGTCGCCTTCGGCCCGCGCGGCGACGGCTTCGCCATCACCGGGATCGCGCTCACCGTGCGGGCGAAGGTACCGGGAATCGCGCCGGACGTCTTCGACCGAACGGCCCAGAAGGCCAAGGAGATCTGCCCGGTCTCGGCGGCCCTCACCGGAACCACCATCACCCTCGACGCCGCCCTCGACTGACCGGGCCCGCACCGCCACGCGAAGCGAGCCCCGAACAGGCTTTATATAGCCTGGGGGCATGACTTCGACCCTGGTGCTGCTGCGGCACGGTGAGAGCACGTGGAACGCCGAGAACCTGTTCACCGGTTGGGTGGACGTACCGCTGTCGGAGAAGGGCGTGGCCGAGGCCAAGCGCGGCGGTGAGCTGCTGCGCGAGAGCGGGGTGCTGCCGGACGTGCTGCACACCTCGCTGCTGCGCCGCGCCATCTCGACGGCGAACATCGCCCTCGACGTCGCGGACCGGCACTGGATCCCGGTTCGTCGCGACTGGCGGCTCAACGAGCGCCACTACGGCGCGCTGCAGGGCAAGAACAAGAAGCAGACCCTCGAGGCCTACGGCGAGGACCAGTTCATGCTCTGGCGTCGCTCGTACGACACGCCGCCGCCGGAGATCGAGCTCGGCAGCGAGTTCAGCCAGGACGCCGATCCGCGCTACGCCGGCCTCGGCGCCGACCTCCCGCGCACCGAGTGCCTCAAGGACGTGGTGGCCCGGCTGCTGCCGTACTGGGAGTCGGCGATCGTGCCGGACCTGGGGGCCGGCCGCACGGTGCTGGTCGCCGCGCACGGCAACTCGCTGCGCGCGCTGGTGAAGCACCTGGACGGGATCTCTGACGGCGACATCGCGGGCCTGAACATCCCGACCGGCATCCCGCTGCGCTACGACCTCGACGCCGACCTCAAGCCCACCAACCCGGGCGGCACCTACCTCGACCCGGAGGCCGCCGCCACCGCCGCGGCGGCGGTCGCGAACCAGGGCCGCTAGCCCGATCGGCCCAAGAGCGAGGGGCACCCGGCGCCGGGCAACCTGGTGCGGGTGCCCCTCTCTCGTCACCTAGATGGGTGGCGGATGGCGAATAGTCGCCGAGGCGGCGAACGGAGCGCGACGGTCGACCGGGCGCTACGTGAACTGGCTCCCAGCAGGGGGTGAAGCCGAGGTGAAGAAGCCCCCTTTTCGTGTCACGGGTATCACGGAACGCCCTCGTAGACTGGCCTTTCCCCACCCCGGCTTGCTTACGATGCTGGCGTGACCGCATTGGGCTACACCGCCCTGATCATCGGCGCGCTCGCACTGGGCGCGATCGGCGGCTTCGTCGCAGCTCGGGGATCCCGGCGCCGCGGCAAGCCCGAAGGCCCGACCGTCGCCGACCTCCTTCAGCGGCTGGTGCACACCAGTGACAGCGGCGTGGTCGTGCTCAACAAGTTCGGCGACGTGGTGCTGCACAACCCGCGGGCCGACGAACTCGGGCTCATCCGCGACCACCAGGCCGATCCGCGCGCCCGCAAGGCCGCCGAGCAGGCCCTGCTGACCGGCGAATCCGTGCCCGTCGACCTCTCCCCGCTCAACCGCGCGGGCACCGCGCTGCGCGGCAGCGGCCCGGCCGCGGTGCTCGGCGAGGTGCGCCCGCTCGGCGACGGCTTCAGCGTCGTCGACGCCGCCGACGAGTCCGACTCGGTCCGCCTGGAGGCCACCCGGCGCGACTTCGTCGCGAACGTCAGCCACGAGCTCAAGACCCCCGTCGGGGCGCTCGCGCTGCTCGCCGAGGCGGTGCTGGACGCCGCCGACGACGCCGAAGAGGTGCGGCGGTTCTCCAACAAGATCCTGCACGAGTCGACCCGGCTCGGGACGCTGGTCTCCGAGCTGATCGCGCTGTCCCGGCTGCAGGGCGCGGAGCGGCTGCCCGAGCTGACCACGGTCGGCGTCGACGCCGTGGTGGAGGAGGCGCTGGGCCGCTGCCGGCTGGCCTCCGAGTCCGCCGGGATCGAGATCGCCGTCGACGAGCCCACCGGCTACCTGCTGGACGGCGACCGGACGCTGCTGGTGACCGCGCTGAGCAACCTGATCAACAACGCCATCTCGTACTCGCCGCCGGACAGCCCGGTGTCGATCAGCCGCCGGTTGTCCGGCGACTTCGTGGAGATCGCGGTCACCGACCGCGGCATCGGCATCGAGCCCGAGTACCACGAGCGGGTGTTCGAGCGGTTCTTCCGGGTGGATCCGGCGCGATCCCGCGCCACCGGCGGCACGGGCCTGGGCCTGGCGATCGTCAAGCACGTCGCCGCCAACCACGGCGGCGAGGTCAAGTTGTGGAGTCGCACCGGCACCGGCTCCACCTTCACACTTCGGGTGCCCAGGCACGGCACGACCGACGGCCAGCCGGCCGCAGCAGAGCCGGTGTCATCAGCGGATCGCGCGGGCAGTGCCGCCCGCTCGGCGACGGAGAGCGCGGACGGGATCACAGCCGTCGAAACGGGAGGAGTCCGGTGACCAGGGTGCTGATCGTGGAGGACGAGGAGTCCTTCGCCGACCCACTTGCCTTCTTGCTGCGCAAGGAGGGCTTCACGGCGGCGGTCGCCGCCAACGGCCCGGAGGCGTTGGACGAGTTCGATCGCAACGGCGCGGACATCGTGCTGCTGGACCTGATGCTGCCGGGCATGAGCGGCACGGACGTGTGCAAGCAGCTGCGCCAGCGCTCGTCGGTCCCGGTGATCATGGTGACCGCCCGGGACAGCGAGATCGACAAGGTCGTGGGCCTGGAGCTCGGCGCCGACGACTACGTCACCAAGCCGTACTCGGCGCGGGAGCTGATCGCGCGGGTGCGCGCGGTGCTGCGCCGCCGCGGCGAGGCGGAGGAGCTGCAGCCGCAGGTGCTGGCGGCCGGGCCGGTGCGGATGGACGTGGAACGCCACGTGGTGACCGTGGACGGCGCCGACGTCAACCTGCCGCTGAAGGAGTTCGACCTGCTCGAATACCTGCTGCGCAACGTCGGCCGGGTGCTCACCCGCGGCCAGCTCATCGACCGGGTGTGGGGCGCCGACTACGTCGGCGACACCAAGACGCTGGACGTGCACGTCAAGCGCCTGCGCTCGAAGGTCGAGCCCGACCCGGCCGACCCCCGCTACCTGATCACGGTCCGCGGCCTCGGCTACAAGTTCGAGGGCTAGCCGCGGGCGGAGACGCCGTGCGATCGAGCCCCCGGAGCAGGCCCCTCGGGGTCCGCACCGGGGGCTCTTCCGCGCCGATCGGCCGAGTGCGAGTCGCCGACGACTGACCGATCGACCGAGGTCGGAGGGCCGATCGGCCAATCGGCGAACAGGGGTGCGAGCGGGCAATCTTGAGCTGTGAACAACCCGGTCCCCAACGCCCCCGCCGCGATTCCGCCGCCCGCCACAGCTGCGCCGCCCGGCAAACCCGCCGCCAGGCGCATCGTCGAGCTCGACGTGCTGCGCGGCTTCGCGTTGTGCGGGATCCTCCTGGTCAACATCCCGCCGATGATGCACATGGACCGGACGGTGGACTACCAGGTCCTGCCGATCCCGCACGTGTTCGACATGTTCGTCCAGCAGCGGTTCTTCCCGATCTTCTCGCTGCTGTTCGGCGTCGGGTTCGGGATCTTCCTGGCGAGCGCGGGCCAGCGCGCGGCGCATCCGCGCGTGGTGTTCCTGCGCAGGCTGGTCGTGCTCGCCGGGTTCGGCATCCTGCACCAGTTCCTCCAGCCGGGCGAGGCGCTGCTGCCGTACGCGATCTTGGGGCTGGTCGTGCTGCTGCCGATGAGCTTCCTGCCGTGGTGGGCGAACCTGCCGATCGGCGCGGCCCTGATCGCCGCCGCGACCATCCTCGCCAGCGGCGGCACGTCGCTGATCCCGGGCATGATGCTGACCGGCTTCGCCCTCGCCCAGAGCGGGCTGCCCGCGACGCTGCACCGCCGCGGTGGCCAGATCGCGATCGTGTTCGCGGTGGCCGTAATCGCCTCCGCCGGGTTCCTGGTGCTGCAGGAGCAGGACCCCCTGAGCGCCGGCTTCACGCACTCGTCGGCGGCGGCCGGGCTGTTCATGGCCATCGCCTACGCCACCGGGCTGCTCCTGCTGATGCGGACGCCGGCTCGCCGCGCGCTGTCCGCGGTGCTCGAACCGCTGGGCCGGATGGCGCTGACCAACTACGTCACCGCGACGCTGCTGGTCCTCCTGCTCGGTCCCCTGGTCGGGCTGTGGGAGTCGGCGGAGTACGGCGCGCTCATCGCGCTGGCCGTCGGCATCCTCCTCGTGCAGATCATCTGGAGCCGGCTGTGGCTCGCCCGCTTCCGGTACGGCCCGCTGGAGTGGGTCTGGCGCTGCGCGACCTGGTGGAGCATCGTCCCCAACCGCCGGGTAACGGCCTAGGGCGAACGGTGTGCACTCAGCGTGACAGGCCTCTCGGGCCTCGACCTCGACGGCGAGGTCCGAGGGGTGATGTTGGCCGCATGACCTGGCGCACTGATGCCCTGGTTGGGCAGGTCTGCGGCGTGCGCGGGGTGGGCTGGTAGGCCGTTTGCTGCCCCACCTCGCCCCCGACCGCGTGCGCAGCCGGTAATTTGTCGGGCATGCGCCTAGGGGTGCTCGACGTCGGATCCAACACGGTCCACCTGCTGGTGGTGGACGCGCATCGTGGTGCCCATCCGACCCCGATGACATCGGAGAAGACCGTGCTGCGGCTGGCCGAGCGGATCGGCTCGCACGGCGGCCGACTCGCAGAGGAGGACGCAGCGGAGCTCGTCCGCACCGTCGCCGACGCGCAGGAGGCTGCCATCGCCGCAGGTTGCGAGGAGCTGATGGCCTTCGCGACCTCGGCGATCCGCGACGCGGAGAACGCCGCCGAAGTGCTGGCTCGGGTGCGCGCCGAGACCGGCATCGAGTTGGAGGTGCTGCCAGGCGAGGACGAGGCCCGGTTCACCTTCCTGGCGGCCCGCCGCTGGTACGGCTGGTCGGCGGGCAACCTGCTGATGCTCGACATCGGCGGCGGCTCGCTGGAGATGGCGGTCGGCATCGACGAGCAGCCGGACCTGGCGGTGTCGGTGCCGCTGGGTGCCGGGCGGCTGGCGCGCACGATGCTGCACGACCCGCCGACCCAGGACGAGGTGAAGAAGCTGCGCGATTGGCTGCAGGGGCAGCTGGCGCCCACCGCGAAGCGCTTCCGCAAGCTGGGGCGTCCGGATCGCGCGGTGGCCAGCTCGAAGACGTTCCGGTCGCTGGCCAGGCTGACCGGGGCGGCCCCCGCTTCGGCGGGACCGCGGGTGCCGCGCACGCTGACCGAGACCGGCCTGCGGCAGCTGCTCGCGTTCATCACCCGCATGTCGTCGGCCGACCTGGCCGCGCTCGACGGTGTGAGCGGCGCGCGGGCGCACCAGCTGGTGGGTGGCGCGCTGGTGGCCGAGGCCGCCATGCGGGCGCTCGGGCTGAAGGAACTCGACATCTGCCCCTGGGCGCTGCGGGAGGGTGTGATCCTGCGACGACTGGACCACACCAATGGAGACAGTCACACTGCCATTCAGGCCCGCGCAACACTGGGGCTCGCGGAGTCGGGGTCCGCGGACGGAACTGGACGCCAGACGCAGCACGGGGCACGGTGGGAGCGATGAGTCGGGACAGCGGGGCCGATCAGCCCACCCAGCGCACCGTTGCGGAGCTGCTGGCCGAATACGGCGGCAGCTCGCAGAAGAGTTCCCGCCGCCGGCGCCGCAGGGCCGAGGACCCGTCCGAAACCGCGCCGCAGGCGATCATCGAGCGGGTGCTGTCGGACAGCGGCCAGATGCGCGCCGTGCCGCCGGACGCCGAGCCGCCGCAGCGCCGCAGCCACCGTCCGGGCGCACCGAACCCTGCTGCCCAGCAGCAGGCTCCACAAGCACCCGCTCCGCAGCCTCCGGCGGCTCAGCAGTCGGCTCCACAAGCACCCGCTCCGCAGCCTCCGGCCGCTCCGCAGCCTGCCGCTCCGCCACCGCCTGCAGCACCTGCCACGCCGCCTCCCGCCGCGCCTCCCGCGGCATCGGAGCCAGCGGCGGAGGCAGCGGGCGCCGGCTACTGGGCTCAGCGGTTCACCAGCGCGGGCAAGGGCAAGGCGTCGCCCCCGTCGGCTCCGCCGGAAGGCGATGCCGAGGCGACGATCCAGCAGCCCGCCTTGCGGCGGCCGGCGCCGCAGCAGGACGCGCCCCCGGCGCCGCCGAAGCCCACTCCGCAGGAGGGGCTCACGGAGCAGCTGCCGCGCGTCGCGGCCGCCAAGTCCGAGCCCGATCCGGAAGGCACCGCGGTGCTGGCCTACCCGCCCGCGCCTGCACCGGCACCAGCGCCTGCGCAGCAGCAGGAGGAGGAAGCGCCGGACGAGCCGGAGGACCCGTACGACTTCGACTCCTACGACGAACCCGAGTCCGAGTACGCCGAGGACGACTACGATCCCGAGCTGCCCGCGGGCCTGGACGCGGACGACTACCGCGACGGCGAACCCGATGACGAGCCCGTCTCCGCGGGCAAGGAGTGGGGCACGCTGGTGCTGCAGGGCGTCGGCGGCCTGGTCGGCGGCGGGCTGGTCTGGGTCGGGTTCCGCTGGTTGTGGGGCACGAACGCCCTCGCGGCGCTCGGCGCCGCGCTGGTGATCACCGGTCTGCTCGTGTTCATCGCGTGGAAGTTCTTGCGCACCAACGATCTGCAGACGATCCTGCTGGCGGTGCTGGTCGGCTTGTTCTGCACGGTGTCCCCGGCGGCACTGCTGCTGTTCAGCCACTCGTGACGCACCGGCGCACGACCACCCATCCACCGTCGGTCATGCTTGGCAGGCGATGACAGTGCAACCGCCCCAGCGCGAGGACGCACCCGGCCGGATCCCGGTCGGGCTGTCCAGCGCGTCGGTGTGGCCGCAGCCGGCGCGCGCGGCGTTCGAGATGGCCGCGGACCTCGGGTTCGACGGCGTCGAGGTGATGGTCTGGGCGGACGCGGTCAGCCAGGACGTCTCGGCGCTGCACCGGCTTTCCGAGCAGCACGGCGTGCCGATCCTGGCGGTCCACGCGCCGTGCCTGCTGATCACGCAGCGGGTCTGGTCGCCGGAGCCGGAGGAGCGGCTGCGGCGGTCCGTGGTGGTGGCCAGCGAGCTGGGCGCGCAGACGGTCGTCGTGCACCCGCCGTTCCGCTGGCAGCGCCGCTACGCGGAGGGATTCACCGAGCTGGTCGCGGAGCTGGAGGAGACCAGCGGGATCTCGATCGCCGTGGAGAACATGTTCCCGCTGCGCCCGCCGAGCACGCTGAACCGGTTGCGCGGCGGCAAGAGCAGCGGGCTGTCGGCGTTCAAGCCCTCGCCGGACCCGACGGAGGTCGGCTACCGCAACTACACGCTCGACCTGTCGCACGCCGCCGCGGCGCACGTGGACGCCATCGAGCTGCTGAAGCGGATGAAGGACGGCCTGGCGCACGTGCACCTGGCGGACGGCACCGGAGCGCCGCGGGACGAACACCTGGTGCCGGGGCAGGGCAACCAGCCGTGCGCGGAGGTGTGCGAGGCGCTTGCCGCCGACGGCTACCAGGGCGCGGTGGTCCTGGAGATCAACACCCGCAAGGCGCGCAATCCCCAGCAGCGCGCGGCATTGCTGTCCGAGGCGCTGCTGTTCGCCCGGCTGCACCTGGAGCCGCTGCGCGCGGGCTGACCGGTTTCTCCTGGTCAGGGTCCGGGCGCGGTTTTCCATGCGATAGCCCGCAAAAACCGCGCGCGGGCGGCCGGCGCGGCTAACCGATGCCTAGTGATCAACTTCTCCGAAGGTCACTAGAATCAGTGACCATGAACTCGTTGCGCGCATCGGTCGCCGAGCGCTTCCGACCGCTGGACCGCACGTGACGGAGGTCCTGGATCCCTTCGCGGCGGCCACTTCGGTGCGCCCGCTCGGCGATGGCACCTTCGTCGCCAACCTGCATCCCGACTGGGCCGTCGGAGAACGTCCGCACGGCGGCTACCTGCTCGCGCTGATGGCCCGCGCCCTCGGCGACGTGACCGGGCTCGCGCCGCTTTCGATCAGCGCCCAGTACCTGCGCCCGCCCCGGGTCGGCCCGGTGCTGGTCCGGACCGAGGTGCTCAAGGCAGGCAAGACGGTGACGGCCGCCCGCGCGCAGCTGGAGCAGAGCGGCCAGGTCTGCGTGGAAGCCACGGCCACCCTCGGCAAGGTGCCCGAGTCGGAGCCCGAGTGGTCGGATCTGCCCGACATGCCGGTGAACCCGCCGTCGACCGCGATCGACCTCGCCGCCACCGAGGCCCGGAAGTTCTTCGCGCTGGCCCGGGTCTGCGACATGCGGCTGGACGCGAGCACCGCGGACTTCCTCAACGGCGGCACCGGCGAGCCGCGGCTGCGGCTGTGGGCCAAGCCCCGCGAGGCGCAGCCCGACCTGCTGTTCGGGCTGGTCGCGGGCGACCTGACGGTGCCGGTGACGCTGAACCTCGGCCGGTTCGGCTGGGCGCCGACGGTGCAGCTCACCGCCCTGCTGCGGGCTCAGCCGGCGAACGGCTGGCTGCGGATGGTGGTGGACTGCCGCGCGGTGCACGGCCAGTGGTTCGACGAGGACGTCATGGTGATCGACTCGGTCGGCCGCCTGATCTGCCAGGCCCGCCAACTCGCCCTGTCCCCCTGACCCGGCCTCCCCACAGTTTCCATTGAAACTGGTCCTCCAGTTTCAATGGAAACTGCGGACCTCCGGTGTGTCGGACCCCGACACACCGGAGGTTGCGGACAACTAGCGCAATTTCAATGGAAATCGGACCTCTGATTTCCATTGAAATTGCGGACGACCCGGATCCCGGACCCCGTGCCCTGCGGGGACGACCCGGACCCCGGACCCGGGCCCCGGATCCCGTGCTCTGCGGACAACCCGGGCCCCGGATCCCGTGCTCTGCGGCGGGGCCGGGGCCGGGCCTGCGGCCGGGGACGGGGTGGGGGTCAGGTGAGGCGGGTGACGTCGAGGCCGCCGTCGGCGTGCTGCTTGCGGAGGCGCTTCTTGTCGAACTTGCCGACGCTGGTCTTCGGCGCTTCCGGGATGAACGTCCAGTACTCCGGCACCTGCCACTTCGCCACCTCGCCCGCGAGGAAGTCGCGCAGCTCGGCCGCGTCCACCTGCTGACCGTCGCGGAGCACCACCGCGACCAGCGGTCGCTCGGACCACTTCTCGTCCGGCACGCCGATGACCATCGCCTCGGCCACCGCCGGGTGCCCCATCACCTTGTTCTCCAGGTCGACCGACGAGATCCACTCGCCGCCCGACTTGATCACGTCCTTGGCCCGGTCCGTCAGCTGCACGAACCCGTCCGGCGTGATGAACCCCACGTCCCCGGTGCGCAGCCAGCCGTCGTGGAACTTCTCCGGATCGTCGTCGCCGTAGTACGCCCCGGCGATCCACGGCCCGCGGACCTCCAGCTCGCCGACGCTCTCGCCGTCCCACGGCAGCACCGCGCCGTCGTCGCCGACCAGCCGGCCCTGCACGCCGGCGGGCAGGCGCCCCTGGCTGGCGCGGTAGGTCCAGCGCTGCTCGTCGGTGACGCCTTCCGGCGCCCGGGCCACGCTGCCCAGCGGCGACGTCTCGGTCATGCCCCAGGCGTGCAGCACCGAGATGTTGTACTTCTCGTCGAACGCCTTCATCAGCGACGGCGGGCACGCCGCGCCGCCGACCACGACCTCGCGCAGCGAGGACACGTCGTGCGGGTCGGCCTCGAGGTGCTGCAGCACGCCCTGCCAGATCGTCGGCACCGCCGCGGCCATCGTCGGGCGCTCCGCCTCGATCATCTTCAGCAGCGGTTCGGGCTGCAGGAACCGGTCCGGCATGATCATCGACGCGCCGACCATGAACGCCGCGTACGGCAGGCCCCACGACATCGCGTGGAACATCGGCACCACGGCCAGCGACCGGTCCGCCTGCGACAGGGCCATCCCGTCGGTCATGCACACCTGCATCGAGTGCAGGTAGATCGACCGGTGCGAGTAGACGACGCCCTTCGGGTTGGCGGTGGTGCCGGAGGTGTAGCACATGGCGGCGGCCGAGCGTTCGTCGATCTCCGGCCAGTCGAACTCCTCCGGCTGCCCGGCCAGCAGTTCCTCGTAGTCGTGCACCGCCACCCCGGACGGCGCCTCCAGCGCGGCCTTGGCGCCGCCGGTGACGATCACGTGCCGCACCGTCTTCAGCTCGGGCAGCAACTTCTGGAACAGCGGCAGCAGCGTCCCGTCGACCAGCACGACCTGGTCCTCGGCGTGGTTGGCGACGTAGACGAGCTGCTCGGGGAACAACCGGATGTTCAGGGTGTGCAGCACAGCGCCCATCGATGGAACCGCGAAGTACGCCTCAAGGTGCTCGGAGTTGTTCCACATGAACGTGCCGACGCGCTCGTCGCCGGTCACGCCGAGGCCGCGCAGCGCGTGCGCCAGCTGCGCGGTCCGGCGGCCCACCTCCGCGAAGCTGCGGCGCCGCGCCCCGTCGCCGGTCCAGGTCACGACTTCCGCGGACGCGCCGTGCGGCCCGCTGCCCTGCTGGAGGATCCGAGCGATCGAGAGCGGGCCGTCCTGCATCGTGCTGAACATGATCAGAGCTCCTTTGGGCTGGTCATTCAGGCGCGAAAGATCGCTCGGCCGTGGCGGGCGCTGTGGTGGCAGACACAGTAGCGGCTGAAATCGACCTTCGGGAGGGTCGGCCACGCAGCGTGGTCTGGCACCCTGAGCGGCATGACGACGATCGCCGTACTCGGAGCCGGAAAGATCGGGGAATCCCTGCTGTCGGGGCTGCTGAAGGCGGGGCGCGCCCCGTCGGACCTGCTGTTCACCGAGCGGTTCCCGACGCGCGCCGAGGAGCTGACCAAGACCTACGGCATCACGCACACCGACGTGGCCGGTGCCGTGCAGCGCGCGGACGTCATCGTCGTCGCCGTCAAGCCGCAGGACATCGAGCCGTTGCTGGACGAGATGGCGCCGAACCTGCCCAGCGGCAAGCTCGTGGTGTCGCTGTGCGCGGGCCTGCCGACAAAGCTGTTCGAGCGCCGGTTGCCCGAGAGCACCGCGGTCGTCCGGGTGATGCCGAACACCCCGATGCTGGTCGGCGAGGCGATGAGCGCGATCTCCGGCGGCGCGCACGCCTCGGACGCAGACCTGGCGCTGGTCGAGGACCTGCTCGGCAGCGTCGGCAAGGTCGCGCGAGTGCCCGAGAGCCAGCAGGACGCGGTGACGGCGCTGTCCGGCTCGGGCCCGGCGTACTTCTTCTACCTGGTCGAAGCCATGATCGACGCCGGCATCCTGCTGGGCATCCCGCGGGCCACCGCCGCGGACCTGATCGTCCAGTCCGCGGTCGGGGCGGCGGCGATGCTGCGCGAGGGCGGCGGCCACCCGGTGATGCTGCGCGAGGCGGTCACCTCCCCGGCGGGCACGACCATCGCGGGCATCCGCGAGCTGGAGAAGCACGGCGTGCGCGCGGCGCTCATCGACGCCATCGAAGCGGCCCGCGACCGGTCCGTCGAGCTCGGCAAGGCCCACGAGACCGACGAACCCGCCTGACGGCCGGTCTTCGTACGGCGCCGATTTCGGGCGAAATCGGCGGTCCCCACGCCTGGCGGGTGCCGATTTCGCCCGAAATCGCCATCCGCGCCGCGCGACCTCATCGCTTCGAGCGCGAGGTGGTGCGAACTACTCAGGGCCAAGGGGGACGTTCGTCCATCGCAGGTGTCCCGTGTGTCCCGCTACTCTCGATAGAGCACGTGCGTGAGGTTTCCGTCGGAGGGGAAGCCGACGGCGCGACACGTGCTGAAGGGCACGGTGAAGCATGTCTGCTAACTCCGAACCCAGCCAACAGGCGCCACCGAGCATGGGTCAGGTGCGGTTCCTCACCGTCGCAGAGGTCGCAAAGCTGATGCGGGTGTCGAAGATGACGGTCTACCGGCTCGTGCACGCGGGCGAGCTGCCCGCAGCACGGGTGGGGCGTTCGTTTCGGGTCGCCGAGAAGGACGTCCACGCGTACCTGGAAAGCGCCTACTACAACGCGGGCTGAACCCGCCCGGCCGACTGTTTGCGCAGGTGACCGGCCGCGAGCCCGACGGGCGGCCGATGGCGGCCCGGACGGCTCGCGCGCCCGGGCGGCGGTGCCCGGCGGCGTTTCGAGGACCACGGCGGAAGGCCTCGAGACCTGCGGGTAAAGTTTTGGGTTGGTCGTGCCAGGTGTGCGTGCTCATGCGGCTGCACCGGTGCGGGAGACGTTCGAACTGCCGTCAAGAGTGAAGGAGTCCGCATGGGCTCGGTCATCAAGAAGCGCCGTAAGCGCATGTCCAAGAAGAAGCACCGCAAGCTGCTCCGCAAGACGCGCGTTCAGCGTCGCAAGTTGGGCAAGTGACCTGCGCACCGCCGCCGGCCGATGGTCGGCGGCGGTTGTTTTTTGCGGGTGGGTCCGGTGCGCGCGGCCGACTCGTTCCGGTAACCCGAACGCCGCGGTGAGCGGCGCATTCGGCGGTAGCATCGCAGTCGGCGAGCGTGCCGGAGAGCGCAGGGAGGCACAGTGGGCCCGAATGTCGTGCTGGTGACGGGGGTCAGCCGGTTCCTGGGCGGGCACCTCGCCGCGCGACTGGCGGCCGATCCCTCGGTTCAGCGGGTCCTCGGCGTGGACACCGTGCAGCCCGGCCGCGATCTGCTGCGGCGGATGGGGCGCACCGAGTTCGTCCGCGCCGACATCCGGAACCCGCTGATCAGCAAGGTCATCGCGAATGCCCAGGTCGACACCGTGGTGCACGCGGCGGTCAACTCCCACTCCGGGCCCGGCGGACGGGCCACGACGAAGGAGATGAACGTCATCGGCACCATGCAGCTGCTGGCCGCCTGCCAGCAGTCGCCGCTGGTGCGCAAGGTGGTGGTCCGGTCGACCTGCGCGGTCTACGGGTCGAGCTCGCGGGACCCGGCTGTGTTCACCGAGGAGATGGAGCCCAAGGACCTGCCGTCGTCCGGCTACGCAAAGGACGCGGTGGAGATCGAGGGCTACGTGCGCGGCTTCGGCCGGCGGCGGCCCGACGTGGACATCACCACGCTGCGGTTCAGCAATCTGATCGGCCCGCGCATCGACGCCGTGCTGGCCCGCTACTTCGCGCTGCCGGTGGTGCCGACCGTGCTCGGGTTCGACGCGCGGCTGCAGATGCTGCACTCCGAGGACGCGCTGGCGGTGCTGGAGCGGGCGACGATGGTGGACCGGCCCGGCGTGTTCAACGTGGCCGGTGACGGCGTGCTGATGCTCTCGCAGGCGATCCGGCGCGCCGGGCGCGTCGCGATGCCGCTGCCGAGCACGGCGGTGCTGCCGCTGGCCCAGTTCTTCCGCAGCGCCCGGCTGGTCGACTTCTCGCCGGAGCAGCTGCGCTACCTCAACTTCGGCCGGGTGCTGGACACCACGAGGCTCCGCGAGGAGTTCGGGTTCACCCCGCGCTGGACCACCCAGCAGGCGTTCGACGACTTCGTGCGCGGCCGGGGCCTGCGGCCGGTGGTCGACAAGGAGAACATCCTGGCGCTGGAGCGCGGCGCCGGGGACCTGCTGGCGAAGCTGCGGTGACGGAGGCGGCATGAGCGACGGTCGCGCCCGACCGGGTGCGGGGGCGTGATGGCGGATGCGCAGGTGATCCCGCTGCGCGCGGCGGACCGGGAGCAGCTGAAGGCCGCGAAACCGCCGGAACCGGGCTGGGAGGACGCCGTCATCGACGCGCTGGCGTTCGCCCGTCGGCGGTTGCTCGGCGACTACCAGGTCGACGAGTTCGGCTTCGACCAGGAGCTGACCGACGAGGTTTTCCTCCGGCTCCTGCGACCGGTCTACGAGAAGTGGTTCCGGGTCGAGGTGATCGGCGGCCACCACGTGCCCGTCGACCGCGGCGCGCTGGTGGTGGCCAACCACTCCGGCACGCTGCCGTGGGACGCGCTGATGACCACGGTCGCGCTGCACGACCACCTCCAGGCGCCCCGGCACCTGCGGATGCTCGGCGCCGACCTGGTGTTCTCGATGCCGGTGCTCGGCCCGCTGGCCCGCAAGGCCGGGCACACGCTGGCCTGCAACCCGGACGCGGAGCGGTTGCTGACCAACGGCGAGCTGGTCGGGGTGTGGCCGGAGGGCTTCAAGGGCATCGGGAAGTCGTTCAAGGACCGGTACAAGCTGCAGCGTTTCGGGCGCGGCGGGTTCGTCTCGGCCGCGTTGCGCACCGGCGCGCCGATCGTGCCCTGCTCGATCGTCGGCGCCGAGGAGATCTACCCGAAGCTGGCGGACATCAAGCCGCTGGCGCGGCTGCTCGGGGTGCCGTACTTCCCGGTCACGCCGTTCTTCCCGCACTTCGGGCTGCTGGGGGCGGTGCCGCTGCCGTCGAAGTGGTACATCGAGTTCGGCGAGCCGATCGAGACCTCGTCGTTCCCGGAAGGCGCGGCGGACGACCCGATGCTGGTGTTCAGCCTCAGCGACCAGGTCCGCGAGATCATCCAGCAGACCCTCTACCGCCTGCTCTCCCAACGCACCAACGTCTTCCTCGGCTGACCGCAGTTTCAATTGAAACTGGGTTCAACCTGGTGAGTGCGTCGGTGGTTGCCAGTTTCAATTGAAACTGGCGTTGCGGGGGCCGGGGCCAGGGATTGTAAGGCGGTCGTCGGGTCGGTGCCGCGTTGCGGACCGGGCCGTCCGTTGTTCTATTTGTGCTGGTGAACGTGCTTTTTCCGTGAGCTCGAACGCGGAAATCCGGACAGCTACCAGACGAAGCGGACGGTGCGTGATGAGCTACCCCTCGGCCTTCGGCCCCCAAGATCCCTTCGCGGATCTGCTCAACAGGTTCTTCGGCATGTCGCCGATGACGTCGCCGCCCGCGGTGCAGCGAGTGCCGATCGGCCGGCTGCTCAGCGAATCCGCCACCGAGCTGATCGGCAAGGCGTCCGAGCGCGCGAAGCAGGACGGCAGCGACGACCTGGACACCGAACACCTGCTGTGGGCGGCGACGCAGGTGGAACCGTCCCGCAGCCTGCTGGTCCAGGCCGGGGCGGAGCCGGACCACCTCGCCTCGCGGATCGCCGAGGTGCTGCCCGGCGCCAGCGCCGAGCCCTCGGCGACCCCGGGGCTGACGCCCGCCGCGAAGCGCGCGCTGATCGGCGCGCACGCGCGGTCCCAGGCGGCGGAGAAGTCCTACATCGGGCCCGAGCACATCCTGGCCGCCCTGCTCGGCGATCCGGACTCGGCGGCGGTCAAGCTGCTGGACTCCTACGAGATCAACACCCGCAAGCTCCGCGACCGGGTCGACCGCGCCGCGACCACCGACAACATCCCGACGACCGCGGGCAGCGACACCCCGACGCTGGACGAGTACAGCCGGGACCTCACCGAAGAGGCCCGCGCGGGCAAGCTGGACCTGGTCGTCGGGCGCGCCGACGAGATCGAGCAGACCGTGGAGATCCTTTCCCGGCGCAGCAAGAACAATCCCGTGCTCATCGGCGAGCCCGGCGTCGGCAAGACCGCGATCGTCGAGGGGCTGGCGCAGCGCGTCATCGCCGGCGACGTCCCGGAAACCCTGCAGGACAAGCGGGTTCTCGCGCTCGACATGACCGGCCTGGTGGCCGGCGCGCAGTACCGCGGCGAGTTCGAGCAGCGGCTGAAGAAGGTGATCGACGAGGTCCGCGCCGCCGAGGGCTCGGTGATCCTGTTCATCGACGAGATGCACACCATCGTCGGCGCCGGGGCCGGCGGCGAGAGCAGCATGGACGCGGGCAACATCCTCAAACCCGCGCTGTCCCGGGGAGAACTGCACGTCATCGGGGCCACCACGATCGACGAGTACCGCAAGCACGTGGAGAAGGACGCCGCGCTGGAACGCCGGTTCCAGCCGGTCCTGATCGCGGAGCCCACCGTCGAGGAGACCATCCAGATCCTGCAGGGCTTGCGCGACTCCTACGAGGCGCACCACGGCGTCCGCTTCTCCGACGAGGCGCTCTCCTCGGCCGCCGCCCTCTCCGACCGCTACATCAGCGACCGCTTCCTGCCGGACAAGGCCATCGACCTGATGGACCAGGCGGGCGCGCGGGTGCGGCTGCGGTCGGTCAGCCGCAGCGGCGACGTCCGGGAGCGCAAGGACCGGATGGCCAAGCTACGCCGCGAGAAGGACCAGGCCGTCGACGCCGAGGACTACGACCGGGCCCGCGAGCTCAAGGAGCAGATCGAGGACCTGGAAGGGGAGATTGCCGGGATCACCGAGCGGCGCGAAGGCGTCGCGGACGTGACGACCCAGGACATCGCGGAGGTGCTGTCCAAGCGCACCGGCATTCCCGTCGCGCAGCTGACCGAGGACGAGAAGCACCGCCTGCTGCGGCTGGAGGAGGCCCTGCACGAGCGGGTCGTCGGCCAGGACGAGGCGGTCCTGGCGGTGGCGGAGGCGGTCCGCCGCAACCGGGCCGGGATGGCGCACCCGGACCGGCCCATCGGGTCGTTCCTGTTCCTGGGGCCGACCGGCGTCGGCAAGACCGAGCTGGCGAAGGCGCTCGCGGAGCTGATGTTCGGCGACGAGCACAAGCTGATCCGCTTCGACATGAGCGAGTTCCAGGAGAAGCACACCGTGTCCCGGCTGGTCGGCGCCCCGCCCGGCTACGTCGGCTACGAGGAGGCCGGGCAGCTGACCGAGAAGGTCCGCAGGCAGCCCTACAGCGTGCTGCTGTTCGACGAGATCGAGAAGGCGCACCGGGACGTGTTCAACACGCTGCTGCAGGTGCTCGACGACGGCCGGCTGACCGACGCCCAGGGCCGCACCGTGGACTTCCGCAACACCGTGGTGATCATGACGAGCAACGTGGGCGCCCAGCGGATCCTGGCCCACGAGGGCGACGTGGACGGCATCCGCGACGAGCTGATGGACGACCTGCACGCGAGGTTCGCGCCGGAGTTCCTCAACCGCATCGACGAGACGATCGTCTTCCACCGGCTGACCGAGGACGACCTGGCGCGGATCGTCGACCTGATGCTGGATCGCAGCCGCCGCCTGCTGCGCGCCCAGGAGATCGACCTGGAGGTCACCGAGGCGGCCAAGAAGTGGCTGACCCGGCGCGGGTTCAAGCCGGAGTTCGGGGCGCGGCCGCTGCTGCGCACCATCCAGACGCAACTGGACAACCGGATCTCCAAGCTGCTGCTGCGCGGCGAGGTCCAGCCGGGTGACACGATCCTCGCCTCGATCGAGGACGACGAGCTGATCTGCACCCTGGCCCGGCCGCACGAAGCGGACGTCCCGCAGCAGGCCGGGGGCAAGGCGCCCGAATCGAGCAAGGTCTGAGCTCGGTGGGGAGCTCGTTCAACGTGGCGGTTTCGCGCGAAACCGCCACGCCCGGGACGGCTTCCACAACACCCGGAATCGCCGTTTCCCGGCCGAACGCGGCGAAGCCACCCGGAGTGGTGGTCTGGGCGGTCCGGAAGTGCGCCGGTTCGAATCCCGTGGGAAGGATGGATCATGAGTAGCCCTTCGGATGGTCCGACCCTGGCGGTGACCGACCGGCTGGCGAAGCTGGCCTGGCAGTCCGTGCTCGTCGTGGGCCTCTGCTCACTGGTCGTCGGCGTGCTGGCGCTGGTCTGGCCGCGGGCGACGCTGATCGTCATCGGCGTGCTGTTCGGCGTCTACCTGCTGGTCAGCGGCGTGCTGCAGATCGTCGCGGCGTTCGGCACGCACGTGACGGCGGCGATCAGGGTGCTGGCGTTCATCAGCGGCGCGCTGTCGATCCTGCTGGGCCTGCTGTGCTTCCGGGGCGAGATGCAGTCGATCCTGTTCCTGGGCCTGTGGATCGGCATCGGCTGGCTGTTCCGCGGCGTCACCCAGACGACCGCGTCGATAGCCGACCGGGCGATGCCCGCGCGCGGCTGGCAGATCTTCATGGGCATCGTCACGGCCCTGGCGGGGATCGTGCTGATGGTGTCGCCGCTGGCGTCGGTGGCGCTGCTGGTCCTGTTCGGCGGGATCTGGTTGGTCGTCCTCGGCATCGTGGAGATCATCACCGCGTTCCGGATCCGCTCCGCCGCGAAACGGGTCACCGCGTCCGGATGACGCCGATGACCGGACGCGCGAGCGGGAGGGGCGCGCCCGGCCTTCGGACGGGCCGGTGCGGTGGGCGGGGATGCCACCGCACCGGCCCGGTTTTCGCGTGGCCGCCGTCGGTGCGCGCGGTCATGCTTTCGCCGAGTCCAATCCGCTACCGGTGGGGAGAATCCGATGAGTTCCCGGCTCAACCCGTACATCAGCTTCGACGGCGACGCCCGGCAGGCGATGGAGTTCTACAAGAGCGTGTTCGGCGGCAACCTGACTATGAGCACCTTCGGTGAGTTCGGCGCCCCGGATCCGAGCAGCGCGGACAAGGTCATGCACGCGATGCTCGAGACCGACAGCGGTTTCACGCTCATGGCCTCCGACACGCCGCCCGGCATGGAGCACAAGCCGGGCACCAACATCTCGGTGAGCGTCAGCGGTGACTCGGAGGACGAGCTGCGCGGCTACTGGGCGAAGCTGGCGGAGGCGGGCACGGTGGCGGTCCCGCTGGAGAAGCAGATGTGGGGCGACACGTTCGGGATGTGCGTGGACCGGTTCGGCATCGGCTGGATGGTGAACATCGCCGGCTCGTGACCTGCGCAGGTCTCGTGAGCGGTCGTTCCGGATCAATCGCTCACGAGCCGTCGGTGGCGCTTCCGACGGGTCGTGAGCGCTGAAGCCGGTGAGAACCGGAAGGATCGCTCACGACCGGTCGCGGCGGCGGTAGGCGAGGCCGGCCGCTACCGCTCCCGCGATGGCGCTGGCCCCCATGATCGAGTTCAGGCCGATCCGCGCCGCCTTGCGGCCCGTCCGGAAGTCCCGGACCTCCCAGCCGCGGGCCCGGGCGATGTCGCGCAGGCGCTGGTCCGGGTTGACGGCCACCGCCGTGCCCACCGCCGACAGCATCGGGATGTCGTTGGCCGAGTCCGAGTAAGCCGTGCAGCGGCGCAGGTCCAGGCCTTCGCTGGCGGCCATCGCCCGCACCGCGTGCGCCTTCGCGCGCCCGTGCAGCATCTCGCCGACCAGCCGGCCCGTGTACACGCCGTCGGAGCTCTCCGCGACCGTGCCCAGCGCGCCGGTCAGCCCGAGCCGCCGCGCGATGATCTGCGCCAGCTCCACCGGGGTCGCCGTCACCAGCCACACCCGCTGGCCCGCGTCGAGGTGCATCTGGGCCAGCGCCCGGGTGCCCGCCCAGATCCGGTCCGCCATCAGCTCGTCGTAGATCTCCTCGCTGAGCTCCACCAGCTCCGAGACCTTGCGGCCGGCCACGAACGACAGCGCCTGCTCCCGGCTGGCCTGCATGTCCTGCGGGTTCTCCCGGCCGCCGACCCGGAACTTCAGCTGCTGCCAGGCGAACCCGGCCAGGTCGGTGGCGGTGAGGAACTTGCGGGCGGCGAGCCCGCGGGCGAAGTGGAACAGCGAGGCGCCCATCATCATCGTGTTGTCGACGTCGAAGAACGCCGCGGCGGTGAGATCGGGCGGGGTGGCCAGCGAGCCGTCCGGGACCGGTGCGGCGGCGACGGCGGCCTCGGCGGACGCGCGGCCGGCCACCTTCGCGCTGTCGATCGGATCGGAGCCGAGCGCGCGCGAGCTCTGGTCCGCGCCATCGGCTGAGCCTTGACGTGTCGGCACCGCCGCGCCTCCCGGGGGTCCTCCGGTGTTGTCGTGCGAAGTTCCAGGTCTTGCCGACCCGGGCCGAACCGGCTCAGCAGGCCTCTAGCTTAAGACCTGGCCGCAACCGAACTTGTGCACCTCCGCCGTGGCGTGGTGGTCCGCGATTCCGGCGGAAACCGGGCCTCCGGTTTCCGCCGGAATCGCGGCGGGAGGTCAGCGGAGGTCGTCGGGCAGCAGTTGCGCAAGCCGGCGGATCGCGCGGTGCTGGAGGGCTTTGACCGCCCCCTCGTTGCGCTGCATCGCGGCCGCCGTCTCGGTCACCGACAGGCCCTGCAGGAACCGCAGCCGGATGCATTCCCGCTGGTCGGGGTTGAGCTGCCGGACGCAGCTGAGCAGCTCCCGGTGGGTCGCCTCGGTGAGCACGTGCTGTTCGGGGCCGAAGTGCGTCCGGCCGACCGGCAGGTTGTCGGTGACGTCGGAGGTGGGGATCTCCAGCCGGTTCCGGCTGGACTTGATGTGGTCGAGGATGAGGTTCTTGGCGATGGTGATGAACCAGGCCGCCACGTCGCGGCCCTGGTAGCTGATGGAGGCGATCCGGCGCAGCGCGCGCAGGAACGTCTCGCTGGTGATGTCCTCGGCCAGGCAGTGGTCGCTGACCCGGAACAGCACGTACCGGTAGACGATCTGGGCGTACTCGTCGTAGAGGTGGCCGAAGGCGTCGTTGTCGCCCTGCTGCGCGGCGCTGACGTACGCCCAGCTCTCGGTGCCCGGCCGGGGCACCGGTCGGGCGACCGGGGCGTCGACGCTGCGGAAGGGTGCGGCCGGGGCGGGGGGTGCGAGCGTCTTCGGGCTGCTCATCTCTTGCGACCTCCTGCCGTCGTTGGCGGACCGGCGTGGTGCAGGTGGGACGCACCGGTGCCGGTGTCATGTCGCGGTGTCCGGCGGACACCCGCCTCCGGCCTGCCGACGGGGCTCCGACGGCCTGGTGACGCCGGGGGCGTGGGCGTTGGAGCAGCAGCATACGTGTTGTTACTCGGAAGTAGGTAGTGTTACTCGGTGACGGTCTGGTTGCGCAGCGTGTTCAACTGCGGCGCGACGCCTAACTCCGACAGGTGATTTTGGACACTTGACCAGCGCGGTCGGTGTCGCGCCGCCCTCCGGTCCGCTGGGTACCTTGGAGGCCGCGAAGTCGGCCCGAATTTCTCCCTGGAGCGAAGGCATGCACGAGGTGACGGTGATGACCCGCGAGGGTTGCCACTCCTGCGCGGACGCGATCTCCGACGTGCGGCGGATCTGCGCAGAGCTCGACGTGCCGTGGTCTGCGCAGGACGTGGACGCCGACCCGGAACTGCGCGCGGAGTTCGGCGACCGGGTCCCGGTGATCTTGATCGATGGAGTCGAGCACGGCTACTGGAAGGTCGAGGAGGACCGCTTCCGCCGGGCCCTGGCCCGCTGAACCGTGATCTTGCCCGGTGTCGGCGCGGGTTGCCGCCGTCACGTGCTCCAGACCACGCGTTTTGGCACGTCGGGGGGCTATCGGCAATGATGGCGGGGAAGGCTTGCGCCTCCGGCGGAGTCCGGCCCTGCGACTTTGTGCATGCGTTCACAAATTAGTTACGGTGTACGGGTCGGGTCGCCGGATTCTCGGTGTGGATCAGCGGATCAGGTGTCGAGCCGTCGGATGCCGGCGGCGTTCGCGGATGACGCCGGGGTAGCCGGTCGGCAGCCCGGCCGGTGTCGGAGCCCCCAGCCCGTGCAGTGATGCCGGGAAGTGGGCGACGACCGCCGCGCCCCCGGGTGCGGACGGGCGGGCAGGCCAAAGCAGCAGGTAGGGCGAGGGAGATCCAGCGTGACGGCCCACGGAGCGGACGTGCAGGACGGTGACGGGCAGGCCGAGGCCGATTCCCGGACCGACTCCAAGCAGTCGCCGGCGATCGAGGTCCCCGCGGCTCGGGAGCGCGCCAGGGCGATCCCGGAAGCCGCCGTCGCCCGGCTCGCGGTCTACCTGCGGGCCCTTTCCACCCTCTCCGAGCAGAACGTGGGCACGGTCTCCAGCGACGAGCTGGCCGTCGTCGCCGGGGTCAACTCCGCGAAGCTGCGCAAGGACCTCTCCTACATCGGTTCCTACGGCACCCGCGGCGTCGGCTACGAGGTCGCGGTGCTCATCGGCCAGATCGAGCGCACCCTGGGCCTGACCCGCAAGCACAGCGTCGCGGTGGTCGGGATCGGTAACCTCGGCCACGCGCTGGCCAACTACGGCGGCTTTCCCGGCCGCGGCTTCCCGGTCTCCGCGCTGTTCGACCTCGACCCGGACCTGGTCGGCGTGCCGGTCGGCGGCATCCCGGTCAGCCACATCGACGACATCGTCGAGGTGTGCGCCGACCGCGAGGTCACCATCGGCGTCATCGCCACGCCCGTGCAGGGCGCCCAGGAGGTCTGCGACCGTTTGGTCGCCGGCGGCGTTACGTGCATCCTGAACTTCGCGCCCGTCGTGCTGCAGGTCCCCGAAGACGTCGAGGTGCGCAAGGTCGACCTGGCGGTGGAGATGCAGATCCTGTCGTTTCACGTGGCCCGACGTCAGCAGGAAGCGGCGGCGGAAGCCGGTCGATCCGATGTGGACGGTGCGGACATCGGTCCGCCGGGCGGCGGCGATCGGGTGTCGGGTGAGGTCGAATCGGCGGACAGGATGGTGGAACGGCTGTGAACCTGCTCACCGTCGGGATTTCCCACCACAGCGCCCCGGTGCGGGTGCTGGAGCGCGTCGCGATCGGCGGCGATGACGTCCCCAAGCTCCTCGGCGAACTGCTGCAGCGCGAGCACATCTGCGAGGCGTTCATCATCTCGACCTGCAACCGGGTCGAGGTCTACGCGGTCGCGGAGACCTTCCACGGCGGCCTGGACGACGTGACGTCCGTGCTCGCCCGGCACGCGGGTGCGGAGGTCGGCGAGCTCGCCGATCACCTCTACGTCTACTACGCGGGCGCCGCGGTGGAGCACCTGTTCTCGGTGTCCGCGGGCCTGGACTCGATGGTCGTCGGCGAGGCGCAGATCCTCGGCCAGCTACGGCAGGCCTACGGCACCGCCGACGAGAACGGCACCGTCGGCAAGACGCTGCACGAGCTCGCGCAGCAGGCGCTGCGCGTCGGCAAGCGGGTGCACTCCGAGACCGGCATCGACGCCGAAGGCGCGTCGGTGGTCTCCGAGGCGCTCGCCGACGCCGAGGTCGCGCTCGACGGCCTGGCCGGGCGCAGCGCGCTGGTGGTCGGCGCGGGCTCGATGGGCGGCCTGGCCTCCGCGCAGCTCAAGCGCGCGGGCATCGGCGAGGTCGTGATCGCCAACCGCACCGCGGCCAACGGCGAACGGCTGGCCTCGTCGCTGCGCGCCGATGGCGTCGCCGCCCGCACCGCCGACCTCACGGACCTCAGCAGCGCGATCGCCGCGGCCGACCTGGTGGTGGCCTGCACCGGCGCGATCGGCGCGGTGGTGACCGAAGACGTGGTCGCGGCGGCGCTGACCGTCCGCGACGACCGCCCGCTGCTGTGCTGCGACCTCGGCCTGCCCCGGGACATCGCGCCCGAGGTGGCCGGGCTGCCCGGCGTGACCGTCGTCGACCTGGAGAGCCTGCAGCAGCGGCTGTCGGACAAGCAGGGCGGCAACGAGTCCGAGCGGGCCGCGCAGATCGTCGCCGAGGAACTGCGCAACTACCTCGCCGCGCAACGCTCGGCCGAGGTGACTCCGACCGTGACCGCGCTGCGCAAGCGCGCCGCCGAGGTCGTGGACGGCGAATTGCTGCGACTCGACTCGCGGCTGCCTGAACTGGACGGCGACGTGCGCGACGAACTGGCGCGCACCGTCCGTCGCGTGGTGGACAAGCTCCTGCACACGCCGACGGTCCGGGTCAAGCAACTCGCGTCGGTGCCCGGCGGTGCCGGGTACGCCGACGCGCTCCGAGAGCTCTTCGAACTCGATCCGCAGACGACTGCCGTGCTCGGCACCCCGCAGGCCGACGAGAGCCTGCCCGGCGGGGTCACCGTCGCCCAGGCGCGGCTGCGCGGTCGAGCAGAACAGGACGGTGAGGACCGTTGAACAAGACCCTCCGCATCGGCACCCGCGGCAGCGCCCTGGCGATGGCGCAGTCGTCGAATGTCGCCGAGGAGCTGGAGAAGGCGGGCTATCCGACCCAGCTGGTCACCGTGAAGACCCCCGGCGACCTCTCGATGGCGCCGATCGCCGAGATCGGTGTCGGCGTGTTCACCTCGGCGCTGCGCGAAGCGCTGGCCGCCGGCGAGGTGGACGTCGCGGTGCACTCCTTCAAAGACCTGCCGACCGAACCGGACCCCCGGTTGTCGCTGGCGGCTGTCCCGGTCCGGGAGGACCCGCGGGACGCGCTGGTGGCACGGGACGGTCTGACGCTCGGCGAATTGCCCCCGGGGTCCGTTGTGGGCACCGGTTCGCCGCGCCGCGCCAGCCAGCTCCGGGCCCTCGGCCTGGGGCTGGAGGTGCGCAGCATCCGCGGCAATGTGGACACCCGCCTGCGGAAGGTGACCGACGGTGAGCTGGACGCCGTCGTGCTCGCCCGAGCCGGGCTGGCCCGTGTGGGCCGGCTTGCGGTGATCACGGAAACGCTCGATCCACTGCAGATGCTGCCCGCGCCCGCCCAGGGTGCGCTCGCAGTGGAATGCCGCGTCGATGACGTGGACACCGAGCACCTGCTGCAGTCCGTTTTGGACGATCAGGCCAGCCGCGCCGCGGTGGCCGCCGAGCGCGCCATGTTGTCCGCGCTCGAAGCGGGCTGTAGCGCGCCGGTCGGCGCGCTGGCCGAAGTGGTGGATGACCTCGACGAGGACGGGCGCGTGGCGCTGCGGCTGTCCGTGCGAGGGGTGGTGGCGACCGACGACGATCAGTTGGTGCGCGCCTCCGCCACTGGTGAGACGACCGCCGCCGAGCAGCTGGGCCGGGAGTTGGCCGCCCAGTTGCTGGAAGCCAGGGCCGCTTTGCTCAGCGGACCTGGCAGTAGTTGATGGGGAGTGCCCTGATGACCCGAGCACGTAAGACCCCCGGACGGATTGCTTTCGTGGGCTCCGGTCCCGGTGACGCGGGACTGCTCACCGTTCGGGGCCGGGACGTGATCACCCGCGCTTCGCTGCTGGTGACCGACCCGGACGTACCCGCCGACATCGTCGGCCAGGCAGCCGACGGCGCCGAGGTCCGCCCCGCCGTGGGCGACCCGGCGGACGTGGCCAAGGACCTGGCGAACGAGGCCGCGATCGGCCGCACCGTGGTGCGGTTGGTCGCGGGCGACCCGCTGACCGCCGACGCGGTGGTCCGCGAGGTCCAGGAGGTCGCCAAGACCGGCGTCGCCTTCGACATCATCCCCGGCGTCGCCGGCGGCAGCGCGGTTCCGGCCTACGCCGGCGTCGCGCTCGGCGCGGTGCACACCGAGGTCGATGTCCGCGGCGACGTGGACTGGGCATCGCTGGCCGCGGTGCCCGGAGCGTTGGTGCTGCACACCACCGGCAGCCACTTGGCCGAGGCCGCCTCGCGCCTGGTCGAGCACGGCAGGCCGGCGACGACCGCCGTGGCGGTGACCGCCTCCGGCACCACCGTGCAGCAGCGCACGATCGACACGACGCTGGCCTCGCTGGCCGCCGACGCGGGTGAGCTGCAGGGCCACCTGGTGGTGACCATCGGCGACATCGTGTCCGAGCGCGGCAAGCTGTCCTGGTGGGAGTCGCGCGCCCTGTACGGCTGGAAGGTCCTGGTGCCGCGCACCAAGGAGCAGGCCGGCGTGATGAGCGACCGGCTGTGGTCGCACGGCGCCGTCTCGCACGAGGTGCCGACGATCTCCGTCGAGCCGCCGCGCAGCCCCGCGCAGATGGAGCGCGCGGTCAAGGGCCTGGTCGACGGCCGCTACCAGTGGGTGGTGTTCACCTCGGCGAACGCGGTCCGCGCGGTGTGGGAGAAGTTCGGCGAGTTCGGGCTGGACGCCCGGGCGTTCTCCGGCGTGAAGATCGCCTGCGTCGGCGAGGCCACCGCGGAGAAGGTCCGCTCCTTCGGGATCATCCCGGAGCTGCTGCCCTCCGGTGACCAGTCCAGCGAGGGCCTGCTGCAGGACTTCCCGCCGCACGACGACATCCTCGACCCGGTCGACCGGGTGCTGCTGCCGCGGGCGGACATCGCCACCGAGACGCTGTCGGCCGGGCTGCGCGAGCGCGGCTGGGAGGTCGACGACGTGACGGCCTACCGCACCGTCCGCGCCGCGCCGCCGCCGGCCGAGACCCGCGAGATGATCAAGACCGGCGGGTTCGACGCGGTGTGCTTCACCTCGTCGTCCACCGTCCGGAACCTGGTCGGCATCGCAGGCAAGCCGCACGCCCGGACGCTGGTGGCGTGCATCGGCCCGAACACCGCGGAGACGGCGAAGGAGTTCGGCCTGCGGGTCGACGTCCAGCCGGAGATCCCGCGGGTGGAGGACCTGGTGGACGCGCTGGCCGAGCACGCGGCCCGGCTCCGCGCGGAGGGCGCGCTGCCGCCGCCGCGCAAGGCCAAGCGGGCTCGCCGCAGCTGATTTCTCGAGTGGAGGGCGCCTCCGACCGATCCGGTCGGAGGCGCCCTTTGCTTTGCCTGGGCACCTGGAGCGGTGTCCGGGGGCGTGAGTGTTTTGGGCTGCTACAGCGCTCCAAACCACTCACGGCTCGTCGCCGGCGGAAACGCCGACCGCAGACGTCCGGGGCAGCGGTTCGGGGCCGAGATCATCTGGCGGGGTGACGTTGAGCGAGCCCACCCTGGAAAGCGCGCTCACCCTCGGCCTCAAGCCGGTCGGCGTCACCTCCACGCGCGGCCAGCAGGGCGTCGCACCCCACCTGGTCGAGAAGAGCGCGGACGCGAAGGTCGCGTCCAAGTCGTGCTGGACGAGGTCGTGCGCGCGCTGCGCGGCTGAGCTCAGGGCCGGTCGCCGGTGGACGACCTCCGCAATTTCAATGGAAGTTGCGGACCACCGGCGCGTCGCCCCACGACACACCGACACCTGTGGACAACTTCCGCAATTTCAATGGAAATCAGAGGTCTGATTTCCATTGAAATTGCGGATCGGTGGGGGTTACGAGCGGCCCCGGCGGCTGGCCCCGGAGCAGCAGCCGCGCCAGGTAGGTGCCGCCGACGGACGCGGTGAACACGCCCACCGTCGGGGCCCCAGGTCCGAGACCGACAGCAGCACCGCGCGGTGGGGAAATTGACCAGCACCCGGGTGAACGCACATTTCCCGCGAAATCGTCGCCCCTGCGCTCACGCTGGCGGGGCCTTGCTGGGCGCGGCGCTAGTCGATCTGCTCCTGGATCCAGTCGGCGATGACGTCCACTCTGGACGTGATCTCCGGCTGGGCGTGCGGGCATTCCGGCCCGCCGCTCTCGACCGACACCAGCGCGTCCGCACCGGGGCCGCGGTTCTCGAAGTAGGGCGCCCCGGAGTCGGTGGGGCAGGCGCTGGTGTCGGGGCTCGGCCAGCTGCCGGTGACGGTCGTGATGGCGTCCTGCACGTCGTGCACCTGGACCTTGCCGACCTGCAGGTGGGTGGCGGGCTCGGTCGCTGCGGCGGACTCCTGGCCCCAGCCGGCCAGCGCCAGGGTTTCCCCGGGACGGGGCGGCGTCGAGCGCAGGGCCAGGGGCCGCACGTCGTCGATCGGCTCGGCGAGCCGGACGACCGCGACGTCGTTCACCGGCGACTGCCGGACCTCCACCACCTCCACCTCGTGGCCCTCGTCCTCGTCGGCGTCGTCGGTGCGCCCCACGATCGCGGTCGTCGGGTACGGGGTGGGGCCGCTGACCGGCTTGCGGTCGACGTCGTGGAAGCAGTGCCCGGCGGTGATCACCCACTGCGGATCGATCAGCGCGCCCGAGCAGGCGCTGTCGTACTTGCTGCCGTCGGGCTTGGGGATGTCGGTCATCAGGAACTTCACGGCGAACGGGAAGGTGCCGTCCGCGGCGTCCCGGGCGTTGGCCACCGCACCAGCGGGCACGGACACCGCCACGCCCACCCCGACGGCGGCGGCAGCGGCGACGACCCCGGCGATCACCTTGGGCCGCAGTACTCGTAACACGGCAATCCTCCGAATCCTGGAGAGCGCGCAGATCGGCTTGCGCAGCGGGATCTCAGCGGCCGCCTCGACCCCGGAGGGGTGGGCGCCGCGAACCCGCGGCGGGGCCGATCGCGGGGGTGCGCGGAAGCGGCCTCGCCGCTTTCCCGTCGCCGACTCCACCGCAGCGCCCCGCCGTTTCCGATCCGCGCGGGCTCTTGTTCACATTGGTCCGGTTGCGGAGCCAACATCAACTGCGACGGGGACGGCAAGCTGATTGGCGAGTTTCCGGGAGGTCCCTCACGAACTCGTGAGCGCGTCGTTACCCGCGCCCCGGTTGGTGCGGGTTTCCCGCCGGGGCCGGGTCCTCTTTTGCTCTCGGCAGCGCATAGCTTCGGGAGCGTGCGATTTCGTGCCAAGTGGACTGCGGTGTCGGCACCCGCTGCGCTCGCCGCGCCCGAGCTGCCGCCGATCACCCATACCCTGACGGCGAATCAGGGCTACCGCGCACCGTCCACAGAGGAACAAATGGCATCCCGCGGGCGCAGGCCAGACTCCGCCCGGACCGGGCGTGGCGGCACGCGAACGGCGCGGGCGTGACCGTCGCCGTCGTCGACACCGGCGTGGACGCGACCGCCCCGGCGCACGGTCAGCGCGCGTCGCTGACCGAGTACGTGGGCGGGCACGAGTTCATCTGCCGGCGCGACTGCCTCGCGGACGCCTGCAGGAACTCACTCGCCCCTGAAGACCTCGTCGATGCCGTTGCGCTTGCAGAACTCGGTCAGCTTTTCGGGGTCGGCGAAGAGGTAAGTGGTCGATTCGTTCCCGACCTCGACGAACCGGCGCGGGTCGCTCGGGTCGGCCGGGCGCAGGGCGTGGGCCATCCCGGCGGTCACCTCGATGTCGAGGTAGTCGCCGTTGTCCTCGGTCTCCCAGGAGTGCGACGAACCGCGGTGGGTGAAGGAGAAGCGGAACCCCTCGATCTCCTCTTCCTCGATGTCGTCGATCTCGGCGGTGTCGCCGTCGGCATCGAGGACGACCAGCTCGGCGTCCGAGACCTCGACGGCGCCGCCAGAGGCCTCGACGAACTCGGCCAGGAGGTCGGCGTAGCCCGGCGGGTAGAACCCGGAATCCACCTCGAATTCGACCGAACGGCCCGCCCGCTCGAACACCGCCAGCAGCAGGTCGTACGGGGACACCGGACCGGGGGCCAGCTCGTCCGCGGCCTCCGCCGCCCACTCCGGCACCAGGCCGAGACCGGTCAGCTCTGCCGCGAGGTCGCGGGCCGATGCGGCGTTCGTGACCAGGCTTCGGAGGCGGGGCAGGTCCTCGTCGTACTGGTCGCGTTCGGCGAGCTTCTCGACGGCCCGGGTGGCGGCCGCCATCGCGATGGGCCCGCCGATCCGGACCAGCGCATCGCAGAACTCCCACGGGGATCGCCGCGCCGTCTTCCCGACGATCCGCACCACCAGCTCAGCGACTTCGGGATCGGCCGTTCCGCGGTAGCGCTCGCTGAGCACCTCGATCGCGCCCTCCGGGAACCGCTGCCACTGCTCCCGGGCATGGCGTTCGGCGAGACCGGGGTCCAGCACCGCGATGGCCTGCAGGGCCATGGCCGCCGCTTCCTGGTGCGGTGATTCCAGCGCCACTTTCTCCAGCAGCGGCAGGCTTTCCATGCCTCGGCTGGTCAAAGCGTCCACTGTGTACCGGGTGTAGCCGTTCATGAGCCGGTCCGCGCACCGTTCCAGAGCCCATTCGTAAGCTCCCGGCTCGGCCCTCGCGGCTATCGTCGTCAGCGCATCCGCAGGCCACTGCGCGTGGTCGATCGGCAGGTCCAGCCACCGGCGCACCTGGTCGGCCACCTCGCGGCTGGGCCAGGTTTCGGCGGCGGCGTTCAGGAGGACCCAAGCGGTCGAAGTGCGTTCCTCGCTGCTCGGCAGTTCGTCGATCGCCGACTCCGCCAGCCGCAGCAGCCGTGGCCCAACCGCCGCGATGCGGAGGATGCCGAGCGTGGCGGCGGCGCTTCGGTGCAGCGCCTCGTCGTCGGAGCCCAGCATTTCCAGCAGCCACGGGGTGAGCAGATCTTCGTGCTCGGCGAGCGCCGCCGACCCGGACTCGTCCGCGCCGATCCGGAGGGCGACCGCGGTGTCCTCCCAGCAAGCGGGGTCGGCCACCAGGTCGGCGAGCAGATCGCCGGCGGCCTCGTCCCGAAGGCGAGCGAGAGCCACGGCGGCGAACGTCCGGTCCCAGCCCGTGCCGGACCGGGCGACCGCCCGCAGTTCGGCGCGGTCCTCCTCGGTCATCGCGGCGAGCAGCCGCAGATCTGTCGCGTCGTGGAAGGAGATGTCGCCGGGAGCCGCGAGTATCGCGACCAGGCGAGACGGCCGAGCGGTCAAGTCCTGCTCCTGTGCAGCTGGTCGAACAGATGTGTGGAAGCTAGCAATCGCCAGGCGCGCGGAACCGGGTTTTGGCGGGGAATGGCCGGTCGGCGCGCGGTTTCCCCGACGCGCTCAAGGCTGGGCGGTTGGCGGGGCCAGGCCGAGCCCTCGGCTCGTCCGTTCTGTCGGATCGCTAGGCTCGTGGTGTCACCCCGCCGAGCCTGTTTGGGGAGCCGCTGTCATGTACCCCTCGCACCGTCCGCGCCGACTGCGTCGCAACCCCGCGCTGCGCCGACTGGTTTCCGAGACCTCCGTGGAGCCCCGCCACCTGGTGCTTCCGATGTTCGTTCGCGAGGGCGCGACCGAACCGGTGCCGATCGCGTCGATGCCCGGCGTCGTGCAGCACAGCCGTGACTCGCTGCGCAAGGCCGCGGTCGACGCCGTCAACGCCGGTGTCGGCGGGCTGATGCTCTTCGGCGTGCCGACCACGCACGACGCCGAGGGCTCCGGCGCGGTCGACCCGGACGGCATCCTCAACGTCGCGCTGCGCGACCTGCACTCCGAGCTCGGCGACGACACCGTGCTGATGGCCGACCTGTGCCTGGACGAGTTCACCGACCACGGGCACTGCGGCGTCCTGGACGAGGACGGCAACGTCGACAACGACCGCACGCTGCAGATCTACGGCGAGATGGCCGTGGTCCAGGCCCAGTCCGGGGCGCACGTGGTGGGCCCGAGCGGCATGATGGACGGCCAGGTCGGCGTGATCCGCGACTCGCTCGACGCGACCGGCTTCGGCGACACCTCGATCCTGGCCTACTCGGCGAAGTACGCCTCCGCCTTCTTCGGCCCGTTCCGCGAAGCGGTGGACTCGCAGCTCACGGGCGACCGCAAGACCTACCAGCAGGACCCGGCCAACGGCCGCGAGGCGCTGCGCGAGGCCGACCTGGACCTCGCCGAGGGCGCCGACATGGTGATGGTCAAGCCCGCGATGTCCTACCTGGACGTGCTGCGCGACATCGCCGGCGTGGCCGACGTGCCGGTGGCCGCCTACCAGGTGTCCGGCGAGTACTCGATGATCGAGGCCGCGGTCGCCAACGGCTGGCTGGACCGGCAGCGCACCGTGCTGGAAACCCTGACCTCGATCCGGCGGGCCGGCGCCGACATCGTCCTGACCTACTGGGCGGCCGAAGCCGCGCGCTGGCTGCGGGACGCGCGGGCATGACGGACCTGGGGCAGCGGGTGGACGCGTTCGGCCGACCGGTACCCGAGCCGGAGCCACCGTCGGCGCCGCAGGCGCTGCAGACGGCGAAGTGGCTGTGGCTCGGATCGGTGCTGCTCGGCGTCGTGCAGGCGTTCGTCCAGCTCCTCGACCGGCCCAAGCTGATCGCCGAACTGCGCCACATCCAGCCGACCATGACCACGCAGGACCTGGAGGCCGCGGCCAACAGCGGGATCATGTTCACGTTCCTGCTCAAGGCGCTGATCCTGCTGGTGTACCTGATGCTGTCCCGGCGGATGCTGGAAGGCCGCAACTGGGCGCGCGTCGTGCTCACCGTTTTCGGTGGCTTCGGGATCTTCAACGCGCTGATCACGGTGCTCACCGTCTCGCTGGTCGGCGGGGCGCTGATCCGCGAGCTGACCGGCGTCGGGATCACCGGTGCGGACGTCGCGTTCTCGCTGGTCGTGATGGTCGTCCAGATCGCCGCGATCGTGTTCATGTACCGCCCGGAGGCGAACCGGTTCTTCTACGCGGTGCGCAGCCGCCGCCCCGGTAACGCAACGGGGCGACAGGGTAACGGTTGGTCATAATGCCTGGACGGCGGGCTCCGCAATTCCTAACCTGGAGCAGGTGACACCGCCGCAGGAACCAGAGCGCGACCCGCAGGTGCCCGGCCACGAGCTGTCCGGGCCGTGGCGGCCGACCACGATCGACTACGCCTTCTGGTCGGGGATCGCCAGCGTGGTGGTGGGCTTCGCGATGCTGGCGGCGTCGTTCCTGCTGGTGTCCGACGCCGAACTGCAGGCGGTGCTGGAGGAGACCGCTGCGCAGGGCCAGCCGATCACGATGGACCAGGCGCGCAGCATCTACAACGCGGTGCTGGTGATGGTGGTCGTGATCGTGGTGGCCATCGCGGCGTTGTGGATCATGTTCCTGTTCTTCATGCGCCGCGGGCGGAACTGGGCCCGGGTCGTCATCACGGTGATCGGCGCGGTGTGGATCCTGCTGACGATCCCGTCGGTGGCCGGCGGCGGCATCGTGGCCTCGCTGCTGTCCCTGCTGCAGCTGCTGGCCGTGGCGGCGACCATCGTCTTCGCGTACCTCGCGCCGTCGAACCAGTACTTCCAGCACGGCCGACACCGCTGAGCACGTTTCCGATACGTCGGGATGGTCCGCGTATTAGTGTTTTCGGGTGACGTCGCCGCAGAACCCCTGGCAGCAGAACCCGAACCCGCAGCACGCGGGCTATCCGCAGGTGCCCATGGGCCATCCGCAGCAGATGCCCGGCGGGAAGCCGCGCCTGCCCGGCACCGTGAACTTCGCGAGCATCCTCGGCCTGGTGGTGCCGCCGCTGTCCGCGGTGCTGAGCGTCATCAGCTTCGTGGTCCTGCTCGTCATGCTCAGCGACTACCTGGAGAGCACCTGGTCGGTCCTGGCGGTCAACGCCTTCTTCACCGTCGCCGCGGTGGTGTGCGCCATCCTCTGGATCGTCTTCTCGCTGGTGATGCGCCGCGGGCGCGGTTGGGCGCGGATCGCGCTGGTGGTCCTGGCCGTGCTCTGGCTGCTCTACGACGTGTACTCGATCGTCTCGTTCTTCCTGGCGGTCGGCGGCGACTTCGGGGAGGCCATCAGCCAGCCGACCGTGATCATCGGCATGGTCCAGATGTTCCTCGTGATCGTGACGACGGTGCTGTTCCTCGTGCTGGTCTTCCTGAAGCCGTCGAACGACTACTTCAAGGCCGCGCAGGGCAGGTGAGTCCGGCGGGCGACGTGGACGGCCCCGCCCTGCTCGTGGGCGTGGCCGTCCGGCGCCCGAATGTCCCCGAAGTCGGCCCGCCCGGCTGATCACCTGCATTACGGTCGGCGGGTGACGTCGCCGCAGAACCCTTGGCCGCCGCAGGGACCCAACCCGCAGCAGTTCCAGCCGCAGCCGGGCTATCCGCAGCAGGCCCAGTTCGGGCACCCGCAGCAGCCGCCGCTCGGGGCGAAGCCGCCCGCGCCCGGCACCTCCTGGCGTTCGTCACGCCGGTGCTGTTCACGCTCCTGGTGTTCCTGAAGCCGTCGAACGACTACATCAAGCTGATGGCAGGCAGGTGAGTTTGACCAACCAAGTGGACAGCAGGTCTGCCCTGTTCATACTGTTTGCCGCGTGACTCCACCGCAAAATCCTTGGCAACAAGGTGGGTACCCGCACGGCGGGACTCCCTCCGGCGGTTTTCCGCAGCAATACCCGCAGGGCGGGTTTTCGCAGTACCCGCAGTCGAATCCGTTCGCGGCGCCGCCAGTGCCGGCGCAGGAGCTGGCGGCGTTCCAGCGGCCCATCACCGTCGAGATCGCGTTCTGGATCGCGGTCGTCGTGCCGCTGGTCGCCACGGTCCTCTCCGTGCTGAGCTACCTGATGCTGCAGGGCTTCGTGAACGACTCCATCGCCGGCACCACCGGTGACTCGGACATCGACCGGCAGCTCGCGTCCATCGCCAACGGCTTCCTGCTGTTCTTCTTCGTGGTCCTCACGATCATCTACCTGATCCTGACCGGGCTGTGGATCCTCTTCGGCTTCAAGATGCGGGCCGGGAAGAACTGGGCGCGGATCACGCTCACGGTCCTCGCCGGCATCTGGATGCTGGTCGGCGTCATCAGCCTGATCCAGGGCGGCAGCATGACGATGACCGGCGACCTGGACGAGCGGCAGCTGCCCGGCTCGTTCTTCGCGTTGTCCTACAGCCAGACCGGGCTCGGCCTGGTGGGGATGCTCGTGTTCACCGCGCTGGTCTACCTGAAGCCGTCGAACTGGTACTTCAAGGCGGCGAGCCGGTTCTGATGGATTCGCCGCGACCACTGCGCCTCGCCATCGTCCTGTGGTGGGTGGTGGCGCTCGTCCTGGCGTTGCAGTCCGCGCTGATGTGGGTCGGGCGCGGCGACCTGGCGGGGCGGTTGATCGCGCAGGACCAGGCCACGCCTGCGGACGCGGCCGACCGCGCGCAGCAGTTGCTCCTGGTGAACACCGGAATCGCAGCGGTGCTGGTGGCGGCCTACCTGGTGCTGGGGGCGTTGATGTTCGGGCGGCGCGCGTGGGCTCGCGGCGTGCTGTCGGGGTTCGCGGTCGTGCACCTGCTGATGCTGTTGGGCACCGGGGCGGTGTTCAGCGTGAACGTGATCGTGCTGATCCTCGGCGCGGCCGCCGCGGTGCTCATGTGGCGGCGCCCGAGCACGGACTGGCTGACGGGTGAGCATGACTGAACCGGTGCTGTACTCGGAGCGCGGCAGCAGTTGGTGGCCGGTGCTGTGGGGGCCGGCGTTCGCGCTGCTCGGACTCGGTGTCGAAGCGTTGACGCCGGGCCCGGTGAACGCGCCGCTCTGGGGGCTGGTCGGCGGTGGGCTCGCGGTGGCCGCCGCGATCTGGGTGTACGGCCGCCGCCGGCTCGTCTCGGTGCGGCTGACGCCCGCGCAGCTGGTGCTGGGACGGGAAGAACTCGAGGTCGGCCGCATCGCGGCGGTCACCGACGTGGGCGCGCCGGTGGGGGCGCGGGTGCTCGGCGGGAGCTGGACGGTCCCGAAGGGAACCGGCGAGGTCCCGCTCCGGCTCGAACCCGACGAGGTGGTCCTGGCCTGGGCGAAGGACCCCGAAGCGCTGTCGTCGGCGCTCGCCCGGCTCGTGGAGCAGTGACCGCGCGTCGCCGGTAGGCCGCTGGTTTGCGGCGTGCACGGTCGGTCATGAGACGCTTCTTCGCGTGACGACTCCCGAACCGTGGCCAGCCTCCGGGCCGCGACTCAGCGACGACGACGTCGAGCACGCCGATGCGCCGACCGGCTCGGCCGGGCTGAACCAGCCCTGGAGGGCCGCCGTGGCCGGGATCGAGCTGGTTGTGGCGGTGGGACTAGTGCTCGCCGCCTGGTGGTCGTGGCGGCAGGGGACGGTGACGATCTACCTGCCGGGGCCGGCGGGCGCCGTCGACGTCGTCACCAGGTCGATCGGGAGCTGGCTGGCCGCCGCGGTCGGCGCCGCGACCCTGACCGGGCTGCTGCTGCTCGACGCGATCCGCCAGCTGGTGCTGGCGTTGCGGGCCCGCCGCCGGGAGTCGAACGGGGTGTGACCGGTCACTTCGCCGCGCCTGTCAGACTGGTGACGTGACAGCTTCTGCGAACCCCGCATCGAATTCGAACGACGATCCGGCTCCGCGGTCGCGGCAGCTGTTCGAGCGCGCCCTCGCGGTGACCCCGGGCGGCGTCAACTCGCCGGTCCGGGCGTTCCACTCGGTCGGCGGCACGCCCCGCTTCATGGTCCGCGGCGAAGGCGCCTACCTGTGGGACGCCGACGGCAACCGGTACGTGGACCTGGTGTCCTCCTGGGGCCCGATGATCAACGGCCACGCGCATCCCGACGTGGTCCGTGCCGTGCAGGAAGCCGCTTCGCACGGCCTTTCCTTCGGCACCCCGGGCGCCGGTGAGATCGACCTCGCGCAGGAGATCATCGACCGCGTCGAGCCGGTCGAGCAGGTCCGGCTGGTCAACTCGGGCACCGAGGCGACGATGAGCGCCGTGCGGCTGGCCCGCGGGTTCACCGGCCGCCAGAAGATCGTCAAGTTCGCCGGCTGCTACCACGGCCACGTCGACGCGCTGCTGGCCAGCGCCGGCTCCGGGGTCGCCACGCTGGGGCTGCCGACCTCGCCGGGCGTCACCGGTGCGCAGGCGGCGGACACCATCGTGCTGCCGTACAACGACCTCGACGCCGTGCGGCAGGTCTTCGCCGAGCAGGGCGACGAGATCGCTTGCGTGATCACCGAGGCCGCGGCGGGCAACATGGGCGCGGTCGCGCCGCTGCCCGGTTTCAACGCCGGGCTGCGGGAGATCACCAGCGCCGCCGGGGCGCTGCTGATCATGGACGAGGTCATGACCGGTTTCCGGGTCTCCGCGGCCGGCTGGTTCGGCGTCGACGGCGTCGCCGGCGATCTCTACACGTTCGGGAAGGTGATGTCCGGCGGGCTGCCCGCGGCCGCCTTCGGCGGTCGCGCCGAGATCATGGCCCGCCTCGCCCCGTCCGGGCCGGTCTACCAGGCGGGCACGCTGTCCGGGAACCCCGTCGCCGTCGCTGCCGGGCTGGCAAACCTGCGCGCCGCCGACGCCAAGGTCTACGCGGCGCTGGACCGCAACAGCAAGCGGCTCGGCGACCTGTTCGGCGCGGCGCTGACCGCCGAGGGTGTGCCGCACCAGGTCGCCTTCGCGGCGAACATGGTCAGCGTCTTCTTCAGCGAGACGCCGGTGCACAACTACGAGCAGGCGCAGGCCCAGCAGGTCTGGCGGTTCCCGCCGTTCTTCCACGAACTGCTCAGGCGCGGCGTCTACGCGCCGCCGAGCGCGTTCGAATCCTGGTTCGTCAACGCGGCGATGGACGAAGCGGCATTCGAAGTGATCGCCGAAGCGCTGCCGCACGCGGCCCGCGCCGCAGCCGCGGCCATCGCCCCGGGGGCGGACGCATGACCGGCGAGAAGACGGTGGTGCACTTCCTGCGCCACGGCGAGGTGCACAACCCCGACGGCGTCCTCTACGGGCGGCTGCCGGGGTACCGGCTGTCGGACCGGGGAGAGCAGCAGGCGAAGGTCGTCGCGGAGTTCCTGGCCGGGCGCGACGTCGCCCACGTCGTCGCTTCGCCGCTGCAGCGCGCGCAGCAGACGGCCATGCCGATCGGCACGACGTTCCAGCTCGACGTGGCGACCGACGCCCGGCTCATCGAAGCCGACAACCGCTTCGAAGGCCTGAAGGTCTCGGTCGGCGACGGTGCGCTGCGGTCGCCGAAGCACTGGCCGAAGCTCTGGAACCCGCTGCGGCCGTCGTGGGGCGAGCCGTACCTCGAGATCGCGCACCGCATGCTGGGCGCAGCGCACCGGGCCCGGTCGGCGGCGGCCGGCCGCGAGGCGGTGTGCGTTTCGCACCAGCTGCCGATCTGGACGCTGCGCCGGTTCCTCGAGGGCAAGCCGATGTGGCACGACCCGCGGCGGCGGCAGTGCTCGCTGGCGTCGCTGACCAGCCTGGTGTTCCGCGGCGAGGAACTGGTGCGGATCGCCTACGTCGAACCGGCCGGTGAGACCGATCCGAAGGTGACAGGGGCATGAAACGACTGTTGGTGCGGTTCGGGCTGGTCGCGGCGGCGTTGGCGCTGGTCGCTGGATGTGCGACGCAGGGCGACGACGCGGTGTCGCAGGGCGGCGGCGGTGAGTTCACCTTCGTCTCGCCCGGCGGGCAGACCCGCATCTTCTACCCGCCGGAGCAGCGCGGCCGGGTCAGCGGGATGTCCGGTGACAGCCTCCTGGAACCGGGCAAGCAGATCGGGCTGGACGACTTCAAGGACCAGGTCGTGGTCCTGAACATCTGGGGCTCGTGGTGCGGGCCGTGCCGGTCGGAGGCCGACGACCTGCAGGCGGTGCAGGACAAGACCGCCGCCCAGGGCGTCCAGGTGCTCGGCATCAACGTGCGGGACAGCCAGTCGGCCGCCGCGGACTTCCACCGCGACCGGGGCCTGACCTACCCGTCGATCTTCGATCCGGCGGGCCGCACGCTGCTGGCGCTGCGGCAGTTCCCGCGCAGCACCGTGCCGGCCACGATCGTGCTCGACCGGCAGCACCGGGTCGCGGCGGTCTTCCTGACCGAGATGCTGGAGAGCGAACTGCTCCCCGAGGTGCAGAAGGTCGCCGCCGAACCGCGCTGAGCCGCGTTCCGCGTAGGGATGCCGGTGGTGTGGGCGCCGTTTTCGCGCGAAAACGGCGGGCCGAGCGCTGAAGCACGTGCCGGGGCCTGGTGGTGATGCTCGCCTCACGGCGGTTCGGAAGGGGCTGGTGGTGGTCCTGAAAACGCGGGACTTTAGGCCCTGGTGAGCCAGCTTCGTGCCTGCGCAATGCGTTCACCAGGAAAGATGTGGGCCGGTTCACCGAGCCCGGTGGTAGATCGCCCTCTTGACTTTCCTACCCTCGAGGTGTGAACCCCACCGAGCTCGCCGCGACCGGACCGCTGCTGTTCGCGGCGGCGATCGCAGCGCTCGCCGGGGCGATCAGCTTCGCCTCGCCCTGCGTGGTGCCGCTGGTGCCCGGATACCTGGCCTACTTGGCCGGTGTCGTCGGCGCCGACGCTCCGCCGGTGAACGTCGCGGAAGCCGAACAGAGCCGCCGCGGGCGTTGGCGGGTTGCCGGAGCGGCCCTGCTCTTCGTGGCCGGGTTCACCGTGGTGTTCGCGTCCGGGACGTTGTTGCTGCTCGGACTGTCCGACGCGCTGCTGGCGAACGAATTGCTGCTGCAGCGGATCGGCGGCGTGGTCACGATCGCGATGGGCCTCGTGTTCGTCGGGTTGGTGCCCGCGCTCCAGCGCGACCTGCGCATCCACCGGGTGCCCAGGGCCGGGATCTGGGGCGCGCCGCTGCTGGGCGCCGTGTTCGGCCTGGGCTGGACCCCGTGCCTCGGGCCGACGCTGGCGGGCGTGACCTCCATCGCCATCGCCACCGACGCGACCACCGGCACCGCGGTCCGAGGAGTCCTGCTGGTCGCCGCGTACTGCTTGGGTCTGGGGATGCCGTTCGTGCTGCTCGCGCTGGGTGCCCGGTGGGCCATCCGGAGCACCGGGTGGTTGCGCCGCCGGGCCCGGGCCATCCAGATCGCGGGCGGTGTGTTGCTGATCGTGGTGGGCCTCCTGCTCGTCACCGGTTTGTGGGGAGAGCTGATCGCAGTGCTGCGTGAGCCGATCGCCGGTTTCGAAACGCTGATCTGATGCCCGGATTCCTCAAGAGCACCCTGGCGTTCCTGCGCAACACGTGGCGCGGGCTGACCTCGATGCGCACCGCGCTGGTGCTGCTGTTCCTGCTCGCGCTCGCCTCGTTGCCCGGCGCGCTGATCCCGCAGCGCTCGCTCAACCAGTCCGAAGTGGACCGCTACTTCGGTGATTACCCGACGCTGGCGCCGATCCTGGACAAGCTCGGCGCGTTCGAGGTGTTCAGCTCCGTCTGGTTCGCCTCCATCTACGTGCTGCTGTTCATCTCGCTGATCGGCTGCCTGCTGCCGCGCTGCTGGGAGTACTACAAGCAGTGGCGCAGCAAGCCGGTCCGGACGCCGCGCAACCTCGCCCGGATGCCGCACTACGAGAAGGCCACCCTCGACGCCTCGGTCGACGAGGTCATGACCTCCGCCCGCAAGCGGCTGCGCCGCTGGCGCATGGTCGAGCGCGAGGAGGCCGACGGCGGGCGGTCCATCAGCGCCGAGCGCGGCTTCCTGCGCGAGATCGGCAACCTCGTCTTCCACTTCGCCCTGGTGGGCATGCTCATCAGCGTCGCGGGCGGCAAGCTGTACGGCTACGAAGGCCAGGTCATCGTGGTGGCCAACGGCTCCGAGTTCTGCAACGCCGGCACCTACAACTACGACTCCTTCCGCGCCGGGCTCACCGTCGACGGCACCCAGCTCAACCCGTTCTGCGTGCGCGTCAACGACTTCGACGTGCAGTACCTCCCGTCCGGGCAGGTCGAGAGCTTCCGCGTGGACATGCAGTACCAGGTCGATGACGACCTCGACACCAACACCTGGCAGCCGTACCTGCTGCAGGTCAACCACCCGCTGCGCATCGCGGGCGACCGCGTCTACCTGACCGGCAACGGGTACGCCCCGCAGTTCACGGTGACGTTCCCCGACGGCCAGCAGCGCACCGGGATCATCCAGTGGCAGCCGGTTTCCGTGCAGACGATGCTCTCGCAGGGCGCCACCAAGTTCGACCCGCCGGGCGTGCAGGACGACGTGCAGCGACGCCAGAAGCAGCTCGCGATCACCGGCCTGTTCGCGCCTACCGCCACCTTCGACGGCAAGGTGCTGAGCTCCGGCTTCCCGGAGCTGCTGGACCCGACCGTCGCCGTGGACGTGCTGCGCGGCGACCTCGGCCTCGACTCCGGTCGTGGCCAGTCGATCTTCGGCGTCGACCAGTCCATGGTGGATCAGGGCAGGCTCGAGCGGGTCGCCCGAGAGAACCTGCGCCTCGGCGAGGACATCACCCTCGACGACGGCACCAAGGTCCGCTTCGACGCGGTCAAGCGCTGGGCCAACCTGCAGGTCTCGCACGACCCGTTCCAGCCGTGGGTGCTCGGCTTCGCCATCGCGATCATCTTCGGCATCGGCACCTCGCTGACCATCAAGCGTCGCCGCGTGTGGGTCCGCGTCGTGCCGAACCCGGAACCGGACGAACCCGGTTCCGCGCGTACCGTTGTCGAAATCGGCGGACTCGCCCGCACCGACCAGGCCGGTTATGGCGAGGAGTTCACCAGGCTGGCCGCCGAGCTCCTCGGCACGGGCGTCGACCACTCGCCGGAGTCACGCGCGGTCGCTGGGCCCGCGCGCGAAAGGAAGAGCTGATGCCGGTCAATCAGACGCTGTCGACCTACAGCGACATGGCGTACGCCACATCCGTGGTCGTCTACATCGCCGCGATGCTGCTGTACTTCGCGGAGTTCGCCTACGGCAGGACCGGGGCGGGCGCCCGAAAGAAGGAGTCGGCCCTGGTCAACGCCGGTGGTGGGGCTACCGCGACGCCGACGATCGGGCACGTGGAGACCCCGGCGAAGCGCCCGCTGAGCGAGCGGCTCGGCGGCATGGCCGTCGCCATGACCGTGCTCGGCGCGTTGGTCCACGCGGCCTCCCTCCTGCTTCGCGGTTTCGCCACCGGCCGGGTGCCGTGGGGCAACATGTACGAGTTCGGCTCGGCGATCTGCCTGGCGGCGGTGGTCGCCTGGGTCATCGTGCTGTTCCGGCAGATGCGCGCGGAGCGGCGCGAAGCCACCCCGACGCAGCTGCGTGGGCTCGGCGGTTTCCTGATGCTGCCGGTCATCCTGCTGCTGTTCCTGTCCGGCACCGTGCTCTACGCCCAGGCCGCGCCGCTGCAGCCGGCGCTGCAGTCGTACTGGATCGTGATCCACGTCGCGGCGGCGATCGTCTCCAGCGGCGTGCTGCTCTTCGCCGGTGTGGCCAGCGTCCTGTACCTGCTGCGGTCCCGGTACGAGAACAACCCGCTGAAGCTGGCCAAGTTCGGCCCCCGGCTGCCGACCAGCCAGGCGCTGGACCGGATGGCCTACCGCGCCACGGTGATCATCTTCCCGGTCTGGACGTTCGCGATCGTCGCGGGCGCGATCTGGGCCGAGGCCGCCTGGGGCCGGTTCTGGGGCTGGGACCCGAAGGAGACCTGCTCGTTCATCGCGTGGGTCGTCTACGCCGCGTACCTGCACGCCCGGGCCACGGCCGGTTGGCGGGGCGTCCGGTCGGCGTGGATCAACATCCTGGGTCTGGCCGTCATGATCTTCAACCTGTTCTTCATCAACATCGTCGTCGCGGGGCTTCACTCGTACGCTGGACTGTGAGCCGGTGATCCGCCCCGACCGGGGCGGGGACGAAAACCGGCCGCTGCGACCGCAATTCCCGGAACACCGCCCGCCACCTGCACAAGCCAGGTTCGGCGGGCGGTGATCGTTTGCGGAGCCGACCGGACACCCCCGGTGACTTGTGGGTATATCTGGGACTACCGTGCCTTGCGGAGACGGGGAGATCTCGATTCGGTCCGGCAGGGCGCGACTCGATTGTTGGAGGGACGGCAACGGTGACCGGACAGTACGAAGAGCCCGAAGCGCGGCGCGAGACGGGCACCGCCGCGACGCAGGCCGACGGTGCGATCGCCGAGCCGCAATCCACGGGCAGCGGGAACGGAGCGGCGACGGAGGGGCAGTACGCCGACCCGGAGACCTCGCCGGGACAACCGCATCCCGCCGAACACCCGACGCCGTCGTACGTCGATCCGTCGCAGGCCGAGCAACCCCGCCAGTACGCGGTCGGCGACGCCCCGCAGCCGTACTACCCGGGCGGTGCGCCGGGCGGCGCCACAGCGCAGCCGCAGTACGCCGACCCGAGCCAGTCCGGCCCGCAGCAGTTCCCGGCGAGCCCGCAGTACGGCGACCCGACGGTTTCCGGCCCGCACCACCAGCCGAACGCCTCGGGTCCGCACCAGGTGCCAGGAGGGCAGTCGGGTCCCTACCCGGTTTCCGGCGGACCTTCCGGACCCTTCCCGCCGGTTTCGGGTGGAGCGTCCGGGCCGTATCCGCCAGTTTCTGGAGGACCGTCCGGGCCGTACCAGCCGGTGTCCGGTGGGCCGTCCGGCCCGTACCCGCAGCAGAACCAGCAGGGCGGGTCGCAACCGGGCCCGCAGCAGTCGTATTCGTCATACCCCCAGGCTGCCCAGCCCGCGGGCGGCGGGGATCAGCCGTTCGGCCAGGACCTCTCGTCCGCTCAGCTGCTCCGGCCGACCAAACGGTCACCCCAGTCGGGTTGGCGCAAGGCCGTCTACGTGGCCAGCGGCAAGACCGTGAACTTCGGCGAGGGCCCGGCCGACCGGCGGCGGCGCGAGCTGATCGCCCGGATCAACCAGCCGCTGCAAGGCTGCTACAAGATCGCGATGCTGAGCCTCAAGGGCGGCGTGGGCAAGACCACCACCACCGCCACGCTCGGCTCCACCTTCTCCTCGCTGCGCGGCGACCGGGTGATCGCCGTCGACGCGAACCCGGACCGCGGCACGCTGAGCCAGAAGATCCCGCTGGAGACCACCGCGACCGTGCGGCACCTGCTCCGCGATGCGCACCGGATCCGCAAGTACAGCGACGTCCGCTCGTACACCTCGCAGGGGCCGAGCAGGCTGGAAATCCTCGCCAGCGAACAGGATCCAGCCGTTTCCGAGGCGTTCAGCGAGGACGACTACCGGCGCACCGTCACGTTGCTGGAGCACTTCTACAACGTGGTGCTGACCGACTGCGGCACCGGCCTGATGCACTCCGCTATGAAGGGCGTGCTGGACATGGCCGACTCGCTGGTCATCGTGTCGTCCAGCTCGATCGACGGGGCGCGCAGCGCCTCGGCCACATTGGACTGGCTGGACGCGCACGGGTACGGCGATCTGGTGGCCCGGTCCGTCGCCGTGATCAACTCGGTTCGCCCGGGGTCCGGCAAGGTCGACGTGGACAAGCTGGCCGCGCACTTCGGGGCGCGCTGCCGCGCGGTTTCGAAGATCCCGTTCGATCCGCACCTGGAAGAGGGTGCGGAGGTGGAGCTGGACCAGCTCGAGATGCCCACCCGGATGGCGCTGCTGGAGCTGGCGGCGATCGTGGCCGACGACTTCCCGCAGGCTTCCGGCCGCAACCGGGGCTGACGGCCGGTCGGGGTGGGCGCCGCCGCCCGCCCCGACGCCGTGCTCAGTCGTCTTCGCTGCGGCGCTGCTTGCGCTGCTGCTCGCTGATCCGGCGCAGGAAATCGGGATCGTCGTCCGGTGCGATCGGCGCCTGCCGGGGCCGCCGTCGGGCCTCCCCGGTCGCCTGGGGGCCGAAGGCCTTCCACATCAGCACGGCGATGGTGAGCGCACCGATCGCTGCCAGAACGTAGATCATCGTGGCCACCTCCAACTGTTCCGCCTCGAGATTAGCCAATCCCGGGCGTGGTTGTCGTCGTCGCAGGTGGTGTCATCGCAGACGGATCCAGGTGGCGCCTCGCTGAGGGGCGAGGCGCCACCTGGATCGGCGGTCGCTGGGACCGCCGGCGATCTTCAGGTCCTCGGTGGCGGGGCGCTGGCCGACGGCCGAGGCGTCGGCTCGGCGCACCGATCGCCGCTCAGACCGACCGGTTGACGTCGTTGGTCAGCTCGGCCAGCAGGGTGCGGACCTCGGACTCCCGGAAGCGGCGGTGGCCGCCGGGGGTGCGGATGGAACCGATCCGGCCGGCGGTCGCCCACCGGGTCACGGTCTTGGGATCGACCCGGAAGAGCGCAGCGACCTCACCGGGGGTGAGGAGCTGCTCCTGACCGTTCTGGCGAGGCTGCTGGGTCGTCGCGGTCACAGGTGACCTCCACGTTGCGAGTAGTGGGTTTTCGGGCATTCCGGTCGCATCCTGGCACCTCGATGGTCAGGTACTCGAACATTTGGGTTTAGGTAAAGGGAAGGTAAGGGACGAAAACGGCGCTTCGGGCGCCCGCGGCGGCGCGGCCGGAAGGTGCCCGGCCGGGCACGGCTCGTCTTGCTCTACCCTGGATGACGTGCAGGAACAGCAGAAAGCCCCAACCTCGGACCAGGGCGCGCAGCCGAACCTCACGCGCGACATCACGCTCTACACCCTTGCCAGGCTGGGACTGGTGGCCGCAGTCACTGCGCTGCTGGTCCTTGTGCACGTTCCCGTGCTGGTCGCGCTCGCGGTGGCCGTCGTGGTGGCGATGCCGTTGTCGCTGCTCGTCTTCGGCGGCCTGCGTCGCAAGGTCGCGGCCGGGATGGCCGAACGCGGGGCGCGCCGCGCCGAACTGCGCGCCCAGCTGCGCGGCGAGCGAACCGCGGACGTGCAGTGATCGACAACTCCGACATCGACCGCTCCTGCGCTCGAACCCGCGGCTGGACAAGCGAAGCCGTGCGGATCATCGAGGCCGACGCGAACCGCAGCGCGGACACCCACCTGCTGCGTTTTCCGCTGCCCGCGGAGTGGGGCATCGATCTTTACCTCAAGGACGAGTCAACACATCCGACTGGTTCGCTCAAGCACCGGCTGGCCCGATCGCTGTTCCTGTACGCGATCTGCAACGGATGGGTGACTGAGAACACACCGGTGATCGAGGCTTCGTCGGGATCCACGGCGGTGTCCGAGGCCTACTTCGCGCGCCTGCTCGGGCTGCCGTTCATCGCGGTGATGCCCAGATCCACCAGCCGGGAGAAGGTGTCGCTCATCGAGTGGCACGGCGGTCGCTGCCACTTCGTGGACGAGCCGGGCGCGATCTACGACGAGTCCCGCCGGCTGGCCGCCGAGCTCGACGGCCACTTCATGGACCAGTTCACGCACGCCGAGCGGGCCACCGACTGGCGCGGCAACAACAACATCGCCGAATCGATCTTCGAGCAGCTCGCGCTCGAACCGCACGCCGAGCCGGCGTGGGTGGTGGTCGGTGCGGGCACCGGCGGCACCAGCGCGACGATCGGGCGCTACCTGCGCTACCGCCTGCACAACACGAGGCTGGCCGTCGTGGATCCGGGGAACTCCGTGTTCTTCGACGCCTGGCGGGACGGCGACCCGAACCGCACCAGCGACTCCGGTTCGCTGATCGAAGGCATCGGGCGGCCGCGGGTGGAGCCCTCGTTCGTCGGCCAGGCGATCGACCGGATGATCAAGGTGCCGGACGCGGCGTCGATCGCCACGATCCGCTGGGTCGAGAAGTTGCTGGGGCGGCGCGTGGGCGGCTCCACCGGAACCAACCTGTGGGGCGTCTTCGTCCTGGTTTCGGAGCTGATCCAGCAGGGGCGCAGCGGCAGCATCGTGACGCTGCTCTGCGACGGCGGCGAGCGCTACACGCACACCTACTACGACGACGCCTGGGTCGCCGAGCGCGGCCTGGACCTGACCGCGCCGACCGCGGTGCTGGACCGCTTCCACGCCACCGGCGAGTTCCGGGCAGACTGAACGCGGGAGCCCGCGCAGGAAGGTTGGTGTGTCGGTGAGGCGTTGGGGTTGGCTGTCCGCGGTCGCGTTGCTCGGCGTGGTGGCCGGTTGCACGTCGGGAGAGCAGGCACCGCCGACCTCCGCACCGCCGACGCCGACCACTTCGGCCGAGGAGTCCGCGACGGAATCCGCGAGCCCGTCGATCACCCGGAAAGTGCCGCCGGAACAGCAGAAACGGCTCGCCGATCTGCCCGCCGACCAGCTCTGCGGCCTGGTCGAGCGGGAGGAGCTGAGCGCCCTGGCGTTTCCGGTGGAACGCGGGGAGTTCCGGGAGATCGGCTTCGATCCGCCCGTGCGCGGCTGCAGCTTCCAGGCCAGTTCGGGCGGGCGTTCCGTGCTGATCGGCGCCCAGCCTGAGGGCTTCGCGACGCTCGGCCGCGACGAGGTCCAGCTGGGTTCCGTTCGCGGCACCCGGATCATGCGTGCGAGCGACTGCACCGTGTTCGCCGGCGTGGCGGGCGCGACGCTGCAGGTCTCGGTGACGGCCGGCGAAGCGAGTACTGACCAGTGCGAGAAGGCCGAGCTCGTCGCGGAGTACGTGCTCGCGGCCGTCGTGGTGTGACCGGTTCCCCGAGTCTCTAGCCGATGCGGTTGAAGCAAACGGCCTGTCCACCTCGTCTATCGAGGCGAACAGGCCGTTCGCGCCACATCAGCCGGTTCGGGAACGAGCTCCCGAGCGACCGTCCGCGTCAGCCGATGGCGACGGCGACGCCGGTCAGGATCGCCCACGCCAGCATGGCGAAGCCCGTGTCGCGCAGCGCTGGGATCAGGGCGCGTCCCTGAGAGCCGCCTGCCACCGCGCGCAACGGCACGATGAGCAGCGGCAAGGCGAGGAAACCGAGCAACGCCCAGGAGTTCCGCAGCCCGATCAGGACCGTGATCAGGAACGGGACGAGCGTCAGCGCGACGTAGAGCGTGCGGGTGTCGCGATCGCCGAGCAGCACCGCGAGGGTGCGCTTGCCGGTGACGCGGTCGGACGGGATGTCGCGGAGGTTGTTGGCCACCAGGACCGCGCTGGACAGGGATCCGATGCCCACTGCGGCGCCGATGCCGGAGCCCGAGATCGTGTCGGACTGCACGTACATCGTGCCCAGCACCGCGACCAGGCCGAAGAAGATGAACACGGCGAGCTCGCCGAGACCCGCGTAGCCGTAAGGGCGTTTGCCGCCGGTGTAGTACCAGGCCCCGGCGATGCAGAGCGCGCCGACGGCCAGCAGCCACCAATGTCCACTTAGGATGACAACGCCGAGTCCGGCGACGGCCGCGAGCCCGAAGCAGGTCCAGGCCGCCGCGCGCACCGCGCTCGGCCTCGCCGAACCCGAACCGACCAGTCGGAACGGGCCGACCCGGTCGTCGTCGGTGCCGCGGATGCCGTCGGAGTAGTCGTTGGCGAAGTTGACCCCGATGATCAGCAGCATGGAGACGAGCAGCGCCAGGACCGCGGTCACGGGCTCGAACCCGTCGATCCCCGCCGCCGCGCCGGTGCCGGCGAGCACTGGTGCGATCGCATTCGGAAAGGTGCGGATGCGAGCGCCTTCGATCCATTGAGCGACAGTCGCCATGTGAGCCATCTTCGCGCACCCGCGAGGACCGTCGGCGAGAGCCTCCCCGGATTCAGGAAACGAGCAGTGCCGCCAGCGCGCGCCGATCCGGCTTCCCAGGCCCGCGCAGCGGCAGCTCGGGGAGGAAGGCGATGCGCTTCGGCGCGGCAGCCGCGCCGAGCCGCTCGCGCACCGTGGCCCGGAGCGCGTCCTCGGCCGGCGGGGCGGCCGGATCCGCGGGCACGACTGCGGCGACCACCGCCTGCCCCCATTCCTGGTCGGGCACGCCTAGCACGCACGCCTCGCGGACTCCTGGCTGTTCCGTGAGGACCCGCTCGACCGGCAGCGGTGCCACGTTGACCCCGCCGCTGATGATCATGTCGTCGGCGCGGCCCAGGACTTCCAGCCGGTCGTCGTGCCACCGGCCCAGGTCGCCGGTGTGGAACCAGCCGTCGGCGAACGCCGGCGCATCGGGCTGATGCCGATATCCCCTGGCCCGCATCGGTCCGGCCAGCAGGATCGGCCCGGTCGCCCCGTCGACGTGGACCTTCGCGACGTCCAGCGGCCGTCCGTCGTAGACGCAGCCGCCAGAGGTCTCGCTCATCCCGTACGTCGTGGTGACCCGCACGCCGGAGTCCTGGGCCCGGCGCAGCAAGGCCGGTGGTGTGGCGGCGCCGCCGAGCAGCACCGCGTCGAATTTCCGCAGCGCGGCAAGGCCATCCCCGCCCGCGTCGAGCAGCCGGGACAGCTGTGTTGGCACCAGGGCCGTGTAGTGCGGGCCATCTGTGGCGAGTACGTGCCGGGCCGCCGCCGCGAACTCGTCGGGGCGGAACCCGGCAGAGGTGTCGACGGCGTGCGGGTCGGTGCCCGCCAGCAGTGCCCGTACCAGGACCTGGATGCCAGCGACGTGGTGAGCGGGCATCGCCAGCAGCCAGTTGCCGGGGCCGCCGAGGCGGCGGTGGGTGGCTTCGGCGGAGGCGCGCAGCGCCGACGCCGGGAGCAGCACGCCCTTCGGGGTGCCGGTGGAGCCGGAGGTGGCTATGACCAGCGCCGTCGGGTCGTCGGGGTGGTCCTCGGCGGTGGTCAGCGGTGCGCCGTCGGCGAGGGCGGCGACGAGTCGGCGGGACTCCGGCGCGTCTCCGGCGGCGACCGGCAGCAGCGCCGGCCCGTCACCGTGCAGTGCCCGCGTCAGCGCAGGTAGCACGGCCAATGCCCCGGATCCGGGTGGCACGGGAAGTGGCTGCAGGTCGCGGGCGTTCGGCATCTGCCCATTGTCGGGGAGCACCGGCCTCGGGGTCCGCGCGGCCGCGGCGAGAACTTCGACACTCGATCACCTGTTCTAGCGATCAAGTGTTCGAATGATCGGCCGATGAAATTGGTACGCGCTTGGAAGGAGTCGAGGAAATGATGGTTCTGATCGTGCTGGTGTGCCCGGCCGACCTGCTGGCGGACCTCTTCGGCCGGTGGCCTGCGGGCGATGGTGGACGAGACCGGTTCCGCGCCGGAGCAAGCGGTGCGGGCCCGCCCGGAACCGGTCCCGGCGGCTCAGAAGTACCAGGGGAAGGCGGACCAGTCCGGGGTCCGCTTCTGCAGGAACGAGTCGCGCCCCTCGACGGCCTCGTCGGTCATGTAGGCGAGGCGGGTGGTCTCGCCGGCGAACAGCTGCTGGCCGACCAGTCCGTCGTCGATGGCGTTGAACGCGTACTTGAGCATGCGCTGCGCGGTCGGGGACTTGCCGTTGATCTCGCGGGACCACTGCAGCGCGGTGGCCTCCAGCTCGTCGTGCGGGACGACCGCGTTGACCATGCCCATCTGGTGCGCCTGCTCGGCCGTGTAGGGCCGCCCCAGGAAGAAGATCTCGCGGGCGAACTTCTGGCCGACCTGGCGGGCGAGGTAGGCAGAGCCGAAGCCGCCGTCGAAGCTGCCGACGTCGGCGTCGGTCTGCTTGAAGCGGGCGTGCTCGGCGCTGGCGAGCGTGAGATCGCACACGACGTGCAGGCTGTGCCCGCCGCCGGCGGCCCAGCCCGGCACGACCGCGATGACGATCTTCGGCATGAATCGGATCAGCCGCTGCACCTCGAGGATGTGCAGCCGCCCGGCGCGGGCCGGGTCGACCGTGTCGGAGGTCTCACCGTCGGCGTACTGGTACCCGGAACGGCCGCGGATCCGCTGATCACCGCCGGAGCAGAAGGCCCAGCCGCCGTCCTTGGTGGAGGGGCCGTTGCCGGTGATCAGCACGCAGCCGACGTCGCTGGTCATGCGCGCGTGGTCCAGGGCGCGGTACAGCTCGTCGACGGTGTGCGGGCGGAAGGCGTTCCGGACGTCCGGGCGGTCGAACGCGATGCGCACGGTGCCTTTCCCGGGGCCGTCCTCGACGCAGCGGTGATACGTGATGTCGGTGAAGTCGAAGCCCGCCACGGGCTCCCACAAAGCCGGATCGAACAGCTCAGAGACACGGGGATTCTGCACACCTGGGACAATAGGCGCAGCAGGCGTTCAGCGCGGGGGCCTCCCCGCAGCTGCCCGGCGCTTGCGCGAACGAGGGCGAGAGGGACCATGGCCCCCTCGGCCGGAGTTCGCAAGCGATGTTCAGAGGTGATCGGTTGAATCCGTCCACGGCCCAGGCTGAGGTCATCGTCGACGAGCTCGTCCGCAACGGGGTGCGGCAGGTGGTGCTCTCCCCGGGGTCCCGCAACGCACCTCTGTCTTACGCACTGTACCGAGCCGCGCACGCAGAGCGGTTACGACTGCACGTTCGCATCGACGAGCGCAGCGCGGGTTTTCTCGCGTTAGGACTGGCGTCGCAGACGCAGTCGCCGGTCGTGGTGGTCTGCACTTCCGGTACCGCAGCGACGAACCTGCATCCTGCGGTCAGTGAGGCATACCACTCGGGTGTCCCGCTGATCGTGCTGACCGCGGACCGGCCGCCGGAGCTGCGCGCGGCCGGTGCCAACCAGACCATCGATCAGCACCGGCTGTTCGGCGCCGAGGTCCGGATGTTCGACGAGCTCGCGGTCGCCGAGAGCCGACCGGGGCAGAACGCGTACTGGCGAAGCCAGATGTGCCGGGCCTGGCACGCCGCGGACGGCGGCGGGCGAGGCGGCCCGGTGCACCTGAACATCCCGTTCCGGGAGCCACTGGTGCCGGACGGGGACGAGCAGTGGTGCGAGTCGCTGGCCGGCCGCCCGGACGATGCACGGTGGACGGAGGTCTCCCAGCGAGGTCAGGCACCGAGCGAACTGTCCCGGGTGCGTGCTCGGCGCGGACTCGTGCTCGTCGCCGACTGGGGTGCCGAGAAAGCCGGCGAGTGGGGCGATCGGCACGGCTGGCCGGTGTTGGCGGAATCCGGTGGCGTGGGTGTCGGTGGCTCGGCGGCGATCAGCACCGGGATGTGGCTGCTGAACCTGCCCGAGTTCATGCAGGAGCACCGTCCCGAGCAGGTGCTGTGCGTCGGTCGCCCGACGGTTTTCCGGCAGGTCCAGCGATTGCTGGCGGATACCGGCGTGGAGGTGCTGCTCGCGCACGGAGGGGTGGACTGGGCGGCTCCGGCGCACAACTTGCGGGAGGTTGCGGAGACTTTCGGTGCCGCGCCGGGAGATGCCGATCCCGAGTGGCTCACCGCGTGGCAGCACGCCGACCAGAAGGCGTCCGAGGCACTGCACGCCGCACTCGACCTGGAGCGCTGGCCGAGCGGCGCCGCGGTGGCGCGCGAGGTCGTCGATGCGTTGCCGGAACAGGCGCTGTTGGTCCTGGGTTCGTCGAACCCGAGCCGCGATGTCGCGTTGGCCGCGCGGCAGCGGTCCGATGTGGTCGTGCACCGGAACCGGGGCGTGGCCGGCATCGACGGCACGGTGTCGACCGCGATCGGCGCCGCGGTCGCGCACGGCCAGCCGGCGTACGCGCTCCTGGGCGACCTGACTTTCCTGCACGACAGCAACGGATTGATGCTGGGGCCGTACGAACAGCGGCCGGACTTGACGATCGTCGTGCTCAACGACGACGGCGGCGGCATCTTCGCCTTGCTGGAACAGGGAAGCCCCGAGCACCAGGAGGCCTTCGAGCGGGTCTTCGCCACGCCGCACGGAACCGACATCGGCAAGCTCTGCGCGGCGCACGGTGTCGACCACGTGCTGGTGCGCGAGCGATCCGAGCTCACCGATGCCCTGCAGTGGCGGCCGGGCCTGCGCGTCGTCGAGGTGCGGGCGGATCGCACCGCGCTGCGTTCGGTGCACCAGCGCTTGCTGGCCGCAGTTCGCACGGCACTGCTCGGCTGACGGCAGGGCTTGCCTGCAGTTTGCGGGATATCGTGCCCGGGTGTCTGGTGGCGATCTCCTGAGGCTCTGGAAACGACGCTGGCCGCAGTGCCCTCCGCTGGCCCACGAGTTGAAGCACGCCTATCGGGATCGGTGGGTCCGGTTCCACAGCTTGCCGGGGTCGAAGCGGTATCCCGACACCGCCGACGAGTACAGGACCTTGCTCGACCGGTACAACACGATCCTGGACGAGTTGTTCACCGGTCACGAGGTCTACCTCATCACCTGTGACTGGTCGGATAGCCCTGAGCCGGGTGAACGGCCCGACGAGCAGGCGCGGTTGCAGCCCGACGCACGCCATTGGACCTCCGTGCGCAACAACCCGGACGAGACCGATCCCGACTTCGTCTCCTACACCCACCTGTTCGCCAGCCGGATCGTGTGGCGGCGCTGCGCTGTCGACGACCTGCTCCGTTCCGTTGCCGACGACGTCAGCGGAGGGGTCATGATCGCCGATTCGTCCCTGGAGCGGATTCACCATCCCTACGACGGCGGCTCGGACGTCCTGCTTCCCATCACCGCCGAACGTGACGTGCTCCGACACCGCTATGCGCGCTGGCTTTCCAGCCATCCGGAGGGTTCTGAGCGCGTCGTGAATCGTCGGTGTCCGCGCGACATGTGAAACCTGCGGTGGTCGGTTGTGCGGGCGGGCCCTGGGACATCGTCGCCCCAAGACGGAAGCTTCCGGGGCACCTAGCACGGCTGTTCCGGCTGCGCACCGGTGTTCTCACCGCTCGGGATTCGATCGCCCCTGCAGTCGGGGCGATCGCCGTCACACGTTCGTCGGGCGAGGCCGGGGCGACCGGTGTCGCTCGAAAGGTGGGTATTTATCCGCAGATCGGGGCGGTCGGTCGGCCGTCGCCGGTGCTCCCGCCGCATTCGTTCGCGGATTTTCGCTGCACTGTGGGAAAAACCTGTGATCCGAAAACATGCCTGGTCGATGGGAGCCTCCTTACTCTCCTAGCGACCATGATGTTCGAGGAGGTGGCAGGTGTTTCGACGACACGGCCTGCGAGCCACGGCGGCGGCGTGCTGCGCAACGGCTCTGCTCGCCACACCGGCGTTGGCCGGCAGTGACGGACCGGGGGCTCCCGGTGCGGGAGACGACTACTTCCCCGGTTACGGCAACGGTGGATACGACGTCTCGCACTACGACATCCAGCTGCGGTACCAGCCCGCGGACGACCATCTGCAGGGCACCACGACGATCGTCGCGAAGCCGACGCAGAACCTGACGGCGTTCAACCTGGACTTCGCGCTGCCCACCAAGTCGGTGCGGGTCAACGGCGCGCCCGCGCAGTTCGCGCAGGACGGCTCGGAGCTGACGGTGACGCCGTCGGAGGCGCTGCCCGAGGGGAGCCTCGCGACCTTCGTCGTCGAGTACGAGGGCGTGCCGTCGACGGTCGAGGTGGATGGCCTGAAGCCGTGGATCCGCACCTCCGACGGTGCGCTCGCGGTCGGCGAGCCGGAGATCGCCGCCTGGTGGTTCCCGAGCAACGACCACCCCAGGGACAAGGCGACCTTCGACGTCTCCGTCGCGGTGCCGGACGGCACCGAGGTGGTGTCCAACGGCGTGAACACCAAGACCGCCAGCCTCGCGGGCTGGACCACCTGGCAGTGGCGCACGACCAAGCCGACCGCCACCTACCTGGCGTTCATCGGCGTCGGGCAGTACGAGATCAGCACCAAGACCGGCGCGTTCGGGCAGCCGCTCGTCACCGCGTACTCCGACAACCTCGGCGAGTTCGCAGGCCCGGCGAAGGCCAGCGTCGAGCGCACCCCGGAGGTCGTGGAGTTCCTCACCGGGCTGCTCGGTGACTACCCGTTCGAGGCGCAGGGTGGCCTGGTCTCTTCGGAGGGGCTGAACTTCGCGCTGGAGAACCAGACCCGGCCGACCTACAGCCATCTGTTCTTCCGGAACGGGGCGAACACCTCGGTGGTCGTGCACGAGAACGCGCACCAGTGGTTCGGCGACTCGGTGTCGGTGGACACCTGGCGCAACATCTGGCTGAACGAGGGCTTCGCGTCCTACGCGGAGTGGTTCTGGTCGGAGGCGAAGGGCACCGGTACCGCGCAGGAGCTGTTCGACCACTACTACGCGTCCCACCCGGCCGACGACCCGTTCTGGCAGGTCCTGCCGGGCGAGCCCGGCGCAGAGGAAGTGTTCAGCGACGCGGTCTACGACCGGGGCGCGATGACCGTGCAGGCCCTGCGGAACGTGGTCGGTGATGAGGCCCTGCTCGACATCATCCGGACCTGGGTGTCGGAGAAGCGCTACTCCACCGGCACGATCGAGGAGTTCATCGCGCTCGCCGAGCAGCGCTCCGGCAAGCAGCTCGACGAGCTGTTCAACACCTGGTTGTTCACCAAGGGCAGGCCGCCGGTCGGCGAGGCGACGGGCGTGCCGGTGAGCGCGACCCGCGTTGCGGTGGCGCCGCCGAAGGCCGTGGCGGAGATCGACCGCACCCACGCCCTGCTGCACGACCACTGATTCGCTAGCGGACGCCTTCGAGGGCTTCGCGGACCGGGAGCAGCTTCGCTTCCGCCTCCGCGACCTCTTGGTCGGGGTCGGATTCGGGGACGATTCCGCACCCGGCGAACAGGCGGATCCTGCCGCCGCCGCGCTCGGCCTCGGTGCCGGGTGCGGCGGCGGTTTCCACTTGGGCGCAGCGAAGCGCCACGGCGAACTCGCCGTTGCCGCTGCCGTCCAGCCAGCCGACCGGACCCGCGTAGCGCCCCCGGTCCATCCCTTCCAGCTCGCTGATCGCTCGCACGGCGTCATCGGTCGGGGTTCCTCCGACCGCGGCCGTGGGATGCACCGCGGCGACCATGCGCAGCAGCGTTGCGGCGCCATCGCGAGTGCCGCTATCGCTGATCTTGCCTTCGACGTTCGTCGCGAGGTGCAGGACATTGCGCAGGCGGAGGACCTCCGGCTCGTTCTGCACCGTGAGGTCGCTGCAGAAGGGGCGGAGGCGAACCGCCAGCGACTCCGCCGCGTAGGCGTGTTCGCTGCGGTTCTTCGCGGAGGCCATCAACTCGGCGGCGAGCTGCTCGGTGGTGTGGCCTTCGCGCGGCCAAACCGTGCCGGCCAGCACCTGGGACCGCACCTCGTATCCCTCGCGTTCGAGCAGCAGCTCGGGAGTGGCGCCGACGAGGCCGTCCACTGCGAACGTCCAGCAGGTCGGGTACCGGGCGGCGAGGTTGTTCAGCAGGAACCGGGCGTCGAGCGGCTCGGAGGTGCTGGCCAGCAGGTCGTGGGCGAGCACGATCTTGTCCAGGTCGCCGGTTCGCCGCATGCGGTGCACGGCCTCGGCCACGGCCTGGCGGTAGCCGGTCGCGGACAGCTGCCCGTCGCTGTAGGACACCGTGCCGGGCGGGTGCACGGGCTCGACCGGCGGCTGTTCGGTGGAGCCGTCGCCGATCGTGGTGATCCAGCGCACGCCGTCCCGTTGCCCGATGACGACCTCGGGAACGATCAGCACCGAGTGCCCGGGGTCGTCGGCGAAGGCCAGGCTGGCGAACGCCACCGGACCGCAGCCGGGCAGCCCGACCGAGTCGTCGACCTCGAACTGGTGACAGAGCTCTCGCCACCAGTCGTCGGCCCGGTTGAAGCGGTCGGGACCGGCAACGTCCAGGCGGGCCGCGCAGCCCCAGCCGACGAGCCCGGAGCCGTCGCGGACCCAGCTGAGCACGGCGTCGCTCGGCAGGAGTTCCAGCAGGGGCCGGTCGTATCGGGGGTCGCCCGCTTCGAGCCTTCGGGTTCGCGCCGTCAGCAGCCTGGGTGTAGTCGCCACTCCTGGAGGGTATGCGTCGCTCGCCAACAGGTGGGCGGCACCGAAGGCATGCGCGTGGCCGTCGACGGGGTGCCTACAATCGGTCACCGTGGCGAGCGATGCGGTGGCGCAGAACGCGGCCGACTCGGTGACCGAGACCAGTACGGACGGTGACCAGCCGGTTGCGGTGCCGCCCCGTCGTCGGGGACGAGTGCGTGCGGCGCGAGGCGTGCTGGTGTTCGGCCTGCTGCTGACCGTGATGGGGCTGTCCATCGTTGGTGCGTGCTTCATCAACGACCGGACCATCGAGGAGTCCAAGGGCGAAGCGGTGGCCGAGGTGGTGGACACCTCGCTGACCCGGACCGTAGTGCGCTTCAACACAGATGAGGGCCGCGTCTACATCCCGCCGAACGGCGTGCTCTACCCGGCCGACTTGCAGGCCGGGCAGCTGGTCCGGGTCGAGTACGACTCGCGGAACCCGGATCTGGTGCGCGTGGCCGGCCGCAACATGACCCTTTCACTGCTGCCGGTGTCCAGCTCGCTCGCCGTGCTGTGGGCGGTGCTGCTGCCGGTGTACTGGCTGCTCCGGCGGCCGACCGCGCGGTGAGTCCTTGGGCCCTTGTGCCGCTGATCAGGCTTCCCTAATCCGGTCGGGTGGTGTGACACTGGTTTCCCCGCCGTAAGGGGGCTAGCGGCGGATTCGCACTACCGATGTGGGCCTGCTCGTGGGGGAAGCGGTCCGCTCGTGCCGACCGGCCGCTGGCCCGCGTCTGCGAGGTCGCCATGAACACTTCTGAAGTGCAGTCCAGTGCGTCGGATGTGCAGCAGTGGGTGCTCGGCGCACCTTCAATGTCCACTGTGGATCGCTCAGTTCCGGATGGTGTGTCCGCTCTGGACCTCGCGCAGTACTGCCTGATGCTCGGCGACGATGCGCTGGTCCTGTCGCACCGGTTGTCCGAGTGGGGAGTCCGTGCCCCGGAGCTGGAAGAGGCCGCGGCGCTCGGCGCAATTGCGCTCGATCTCTTGGGAGAAGCCAGGATCCTGCTGCACCGCGCGGGTGAGGTCGAAGGCGCAGGGCGGGGCGAGGACAGTCTCGCGTACTTCCGGACCGCCGCGGAGTTCCGCAACGTGCGGTTGGTCGAGATCGACTGCGGGCCTGGGCAGGACGGCGGCTTCTCGGCCACCGTCGCGCGACTGCTGCTGTACACCGCGTGGCGGGTGGCGGTGTTCGAACGGCTGATGCGGAGCCGGGACGCCGTGTTGGCCACCTTGGCCGCACGGTCCCTCGCGGGCCTGAGGAGGCACCGCGACCACGCCGCGCAGTGGGTCATCCGCCTCGGCGATGCGAACGCCGCCTCGGCGCGGCGCATGACGGGCGGGTTCCAGCGGGTGTGGCCGATGACCGGCGAGCTGTTCACGCCGCACCCGGTCGAGGCCCGGCTGGCGGATGCCGGCTGCGCGGTCGATCCGGCGGTGGTGCGCGGCGAGGTGAGCGAGGTGCTGGACGAGGTGCTCTCGGTGGCCCGCCTGGAGCGGCCGGACCCGACGGAGTTCGGCGGGTTCGTCCGGCCCGGCGGCCGCGACGGGGAGCACACCGGCGGCATGGAATTCCTGCTCGCCGACATGCAGTACCTGGCCAGATCCGCAGCGCAGCTCTGATCAGGCCCGAGAGCTGCGGCACAGGCGATCAGATTGAGTACTTTCCCCCAAGAACTCCGGGGCCTGGCAGGCGCAAAGTGATCTGGGGGGCGCTCGGGAACTTCGGTCCGGTCGACAACGTCGGACCGGTGACCGCGGGCGGGACACCGGTTCGGATGCCTCTTCGGCGAAGCGGAAGGACACAACTCGACATGGACGGAATCTGGGTGCAGGTGCTCGTCGCCTTGATCGCGGGAGCGTGCGGGGCTGGGGTGATGTCGGCCGTCTTCTGCGCCCGGAGGCGGAGAGCCAAGGCGACTGCCGGATCCGCTGTTGTGCCGCCCGCCACGCAGTCGGTCGCGTCCCCGTCGCCCCTGCCGGACAAGTGGCTGAACGAGGTCCAGCGGTGCGAGCAGGCGGTGTACCGAGCCGCTCGGGCCGTCGACGCGGTGTCCTCGACGCAGGCCCGGCACCAGTTGCAGACGGTGGTCCGGCGGATGGACGCGGAATTGCCGAACGTTCGGGCGCTTTCCGAGCTGGGGCGCGGCCTGGAGGGCAGCGAGTCGCGGGACGACGCCGTGGTGGGCCGGGTGCAGAGCCAGCTCGACGACGCCGTCGCCAGGTTCGGGATGGTCACCGATCACGTGCTGGAGGCGGTCGTGGAACTGGTCGCCGCCCCCGATCTCAGCCGGGTCCACGAGCAGGTGTTGGTGCTGCGCGATCAGTTCCCGCTGCTGCGGCCGATGTCGGCGGTGTTCGGTCCGCCCCCGGGTTCGGCTCCCGCCCGCGCGCTGATGACGGCCGCCTGACGATCAGCTCCGTTCGGTGGCCTGCCGCCACCAGTCGTGCACATCGGCGGCGACGCCGGGCGCGGCCACCAGCAGCCCGTCCAGTGGGAGCGCGGTCGTGCCGCCGCGGCGGTCCAGCACGGTGGCGCCGGATTCGGTGGCCAGCGCGAGCGCACCAGCGACGTCCCACTCCTCGTACGAGTCGAGGACCGCGGCGATCGCGTGGCCGAGTGCGACCTGGGTGATGGCCAGCGCCGGCGAGCCCAGCAGCCGGACCCCGACCTGGGCGCTCGCGGCGTTCGTGATGAACCGGTCCATGCCGCGCCACGGCCCGTTCTTGGTCAGCTCCGTGCACACGATGCCGCCGCGCGCTTCGCCTTGCACGGGCAACCGAACCGGGGTGCCGTTGGCGCGCATGCCGCGGCCGCGGGCCGCGGCGTAGATCTGCGTGCGGTAGGGATCGGCGACCACCCCGACGACCGGCCCGTGCTCGTCGAGCATGGCCAGGCTGTAGGCGCACCAGGGCAGGCCCGCCACGTAGTTGGCGGTGCCGTCGACCGGGTCGACCGACCAGCGGAACCGCGCGGAACCGGCGCGAGCGGCCCAGTGCTCTGCGACGGTGGTGGGCGCGGCGTCGAATTCCTCGCCGAACACCGGGATTCCGGGGAACTCGTCGGCGAGGATCCGGCGGGTGTGCCGTTCGAGGGTGCGGCCGGTGTCGGTGACCCAGTCGAACGGCGATTCGGTGGGCTCGGGGCGCGCTCCCCGGCCCGCGGTCGCGATGATCACGTCAGCGGCATCGTTCGCGAGTCGGCCGGCGACTTCGAACGCCCGCGAAACCAGGGCGGGGTCGATCTGCGCGGGCGGGGAGGGCAGGACCGTCATGCCGTCCCAGGCTCCGTGCGGTGGGTGACTGGAGCGCAACACTCAGGTGACCGGTTGTGGAGTTACAGGTCACGATTGCGAGTTGCCGCACGCGGCGAGTGGTCCGGTCGGCGAGTTGGCGTGCTCTTCGGTTGGCGTTGGCGGTGCCGTCACGTTGCGGTCGACTGTTCGCCGGTCCGGGCCGTCACGGTGTGCCGCGTGCGCATAGCGATCGTGACCGAGAGCTTCCTGCCGCAAATCAACGGGGTGACGAATTCCGTGCTGCGAGTGCTGGAGCACTTGCGGCGACGGGGTGATGCGGCGCTGGTGATCGCGCCGGGAGCGGGCCCGGAGGAGTACGCGGGTTTCCCGGTGATCCGGCTGCCCGCGATGGACCTGCCGCTGGTCTCATCGTTGCCGATCGGCTTCCCGACGCGCCGGTTGCTGCGCGGGTTGCAGGAATTCCGCCCGGATGTAGTGCATCTGGCGTCGCCGTTCATCGTCGGGGCGCGCGGCCTGGCTGCTGCCAGGCGGATCGGCGTCCCGACCGTTGCCGTTTACCAGACCGATGTCGCGGGCTTCGCCGAGTCGTACGGCCTGGGCCTGACCGCCCGCGCCGCGTGGCGCTGGATCCGCCGCCTGCACGGTGCCGCCGACCGGACGTTGGCCCCGTCGACGTGGGCCGTGGAAACGTTGCGGGAGCACGGAGTTCCGCGCGTTCACCGGTGGGGGCGGGGCGTGGACACCGACCGGTTCTCGCCGCATCGCCGGGATCCGGATCTGCACCGCGAGTTGGCGCCGAACGGCGAGCTGCTCGTCGGGTACGTCGGGCGGTTGGCGCCGGAGAAGCGCATCGAGCGGCTGGCGGCGCTGGGCGGAATGCCGGGCGTGCGGCTCGTCGTCGTGGGTGACGGTCCGGAACGCCAGAACCTCGGTGCGGCGCTGCCGGGTGCGGCTTTCCTCGGGCAGCGGACCGGCGACGAGCTGGCACGGATCTACGCGAGCCTGGACGTTTTCGTGCACACCGGGCCGCACGAGACGTTCTGCCAGGCGGTTCAGGAGGCGATGGCTTCGGGCGTGCCGGTTGTCGCCCCGGATGCCGGCGGGCCCCGGGATCTCGTCGACCACGGCCGCACGGGTTACCTGCTGCCGGCCGAAGATCCTGCTGTGCACGCGGATGCGCTGCGCGCCGCCGTCGCGGAGTTGCGCGATCCGGAGCTGCGGGCGGGGTTCGGCGAGGCAGCGCGTGTCGCCGTCGCTGGGCGGACTTGGCCCGCGCTGTGCCAGCAGCTGATCGGGCACTACTCCGAGGTTGCGACGCGCGTGGAGCCCTTGGCCGCCTGACGGGCCGGATCGTCGGCGAACCCATCGCCCGGTGCAATAAATCCGTTGCGCCACAACGCTTCTCCCGTTCATCATGAGTGTCGTGATCTCCGTGCGTCAGGTGGTCGACGGCGAGCTGGCCGCCTTGCGGGAGGTGCGACTGCGTGCGCTCGCGGCGGACCCCGTCGCGTTCGGATCCACTTTGGATGGTGAGCGGGCGCGGCCGATGGCGTTCTGGCGGGAGCGGCTCGCCCGCGGCCCGTGGTTCGTGGCCTGGGCTGGGCAGGAGGCCGTGGGTGTCGTCTCGGCGGTGCCGACGCCGACCCGGGCGGAGTACCGGCTCGAGGCGATGTGGGTCGACCGGGCGTGGCGGGGCGAGGGCGTCGCGGAAGTCCTGGTCGATGCGGTCTTGGCGTGGTCGCGGAGCAGGGGTGCGACCTCCGTGGCGTTGTGGGTCTTCGACGGGAACTCGGCTGCCCGGCGTTTCTACGAGCGCGTCGGATTCCGTCCGGTGGGGCGGCGGGAGCCGCACCCCGAGAAGACAGGGCAGTTCAGGGAGTGCCTGCGAATCGAGTTGCGGTCCGGTTCCTGAGCGTGGCCAGGCATCGAGGGAAGGGGGATGGAATAGGAATTCCGCAATGCGGACTACATGGGCGTGCTGGTGATCTCGCTGATCCCGCCACGTACTCTTCGGGTGTGTCTCGGGCCGGTTTGGACAAGAAGCCTCACGAGGTCGCCGCGATGTTCGACGGCGTCGCGCGCAGGTACGACCTGACCAACACGGTGCTGTCCTTCGGACAGGACCGGCGCTGGCGGGAAGTGACCCGGCGGGCTCTGGCTCCGAAGCCGGGCGAGCGGGTGCTCGACCTGGCGGCGGGCAGCGGCGTGTCGACGGTGGAGTTCGCCCGTTCCGGCGCGTGGTGCGTGGCCGCGGACTTCTCGCTGGGCATGCTGTCGGTCGGCCGGGATCGAGGCGTGCCGATGGTCGCGGCCGACGCGCTCCGGCTGCCGTTCGCCGACGAATCCTTCGACGCCGCGACGATCTCGTTCGGGCTGCGGAACCTGGTCGACACGGCCGCCGGCCTGCGGGAGATGCTGCGGGTGGTGCGTCCCGGCGGTCGGCTGGTGGTGTGCGAGTTCTCGACACCCACCTGGCAGCCGTTCCGGACGATCTACATGAACTACCTGATGCGGGCCCTGCCGCCGATCGCCCGAGCGGTGTCGTCCAACCCGGACGCCTACGTCTACCTCGCGGAGTCCATCCGCGAGTGGCCGGACCAGCGCGCGCTGGCGGAGCTGATCGCCGAGAGCGGCTGGAGCGGCGTGCAGTGGCGCAACCTCACCAGCGGTGTCGTCGCCGTCCACCGCGCGGTCAAGCCCTCCTGATCCCTCGCGGCTTCAGAGCCAGATCGTCTCCGGCGGCGCGGCCTCGGCTGAGTGCTGGCCCTGGCCGATCGCGGTCATGAACGCTTCCGATGCCGCGGCGAGCGGGCGGTGCGGGTCGCGGACCACGGCGATGCGGCGGCGGACTTCGGGGCCGCCGAGCGCCCGGTGTTCGAGCCCGGCGAACTGGACCAGCGGCAGCACCAACCCGGGCATCACCGCTACGCCGAGCCCGGCCGCCACCAGCCCCGCGACGGTGGTGATGTTCCGCGATTCCAGCACGACGTCCGGGCTCACCCGCGCGGCGGCGAAGGCGCGTTCGGCGTGCTGCCGGATGCTGCTGGTCGGGTCGAAGGCGATGTGCGGCTGGTCGGCGAGGTCCGCCCAGTCGAGCCGCTGGCGTTCGGAAAACCGGTGCGACGGCGGGAAAACGCAGCAGAACCGGTCGGTCGCGATCGGATGGACCTGCAGGTCCGGCAGCGGTTCGGGCACCACTGTGACGGCCAGGTCGACCGCGCCGCTACGGACCCGCTGCAGCACCTCGTCCGACATGCCGTCCTCAATGGACAGTTCGACCTCGGGGTGCGCCGCCCGGTAGGCGGAGGCCACGGGCGGCAGCAGGATCGCCGCCAGCGACGGCAGCGCCGCGATCCGCACCCGGCCGCGGCTGCCGGCCAGGAACCCCTCGAAGTGGTTGATCCCGGCGTCGAAGGACTCGACCACGCGCCGCGCCACCCGGCAGAACTCGCTGCCCTCCGGCGTGATGACCAGGTTCCGCGTGGTGCGTTCGAACAGCGTGATGCCGAGCTTGCGCTCCACCTCGCGGACGGTGCGGCTCATCGACGACTGCGCCAGGTGGAGCTGATCGCCGGCGAGCGTGAAGCTGCCGGCGTCGTGCACGGCGAGCACCAGCCGGAGCTGCTGAAGCGTCAGATCCATGCCCACAGCGCATTAATCTATCAGTAACCCTTGCTTGACGTGCATGAGCGACGCGGATCACAGTACGTCCGTTCGGCAACGGAGGTGCTGCATGCTCGCCGCGAGTGGGTTCCTGACCATCGGGGTCTTCCTGGCCCTGGTGCTGTCCCGACGCGTTTCGGTGCTCTTCGCACTGACCCTGGTGCCCATCGCCGCCGCGGTGGCGAGCGGCTTCGGCGGCCGGCTCGGCTCGCTGATCGCCGACGGCCTGATCACCGTCGCACCGGTGGCCATCATGATCACGTTCGCGGTGCTCTACTTCAGCCTGATGGTCGACGCCGGGCTGTTCGACCCGGCGGTGACCCGCATCCTGCGCTGGGCCAAGGGCGACCCGCTGAAGATCACGCTGGGCACGGCGCTGCTCACGCTGCTCGTCGCGCTCGACGGCGACGGCGCGTCGACGTTCCTCATCGCGGTGTCCGCGCTGCTGCCGATCTACCAGCGGTTGGGCATGCGGCGCATCGTGCTGGCGGGCGTGATCTGCCTGGCCGCGGGCGTGATGAACATGGTGCCGTGGGGTGGCCCCACGGCACGGGCGATGGCCGCGCTGAAGCTGGACAGCAGCCAGCTGTTCCTCCCGGTGCTCCCCGCGATGCTGGCCGGAATCCTCTGGGTGCTGCTGGCGGCCTACCTGATCGGCCGTGCGGAGCGGAAGCGGCTCGGCGTCATCGAGGTGGCGGTCGCGGACCGCGCCCGTCCGACCGGGGCCGACCGGGTGCGGTACTGGACCAACGCGGCCCTGACGCTGGTGCTCGTCGTGTGCCTGCTCGCCCAGCTCGCGGACCTGGAAGTGCTCTTCCTGCTGGCCTTCCTGGCGGCGCTGCTGATCAACCGGCCGTCCTGGCAGGGCCAGCAAGAACTGCTGACCAAGCACGCGTACAACGTGGTGCTGGTCGTCGCGGTGATCTTCGCCGCCGGAGTGTTCACCGGGATCATGACCGGCACCGGGATGATCAAGGCGATGGCCGAGAGCCTGGTGTCGGTCATCCCGGACTCCGCCGCCGGGCTGCTGCCGGTGGCGACCGCGATCACCAGCATGCCGTTCAGCCTGGTGTTCACCCCGGACGCGTACTACTACGGCGTGGTACCGGTGCTCGCCGAGACCACCGCGGCGCTCGGCGGCGATCCGGCCGCCATCGGGCGGGCCGCGATCCTCGGCCAGATGACCACCGGTTTCCCGCTCAGCCCGCTGACCGCCTCGACGTTCATCCTGCTCGGGATGAGCAAGGTCGACCTCGGCGACCACCAGCGGTTCATCTTCAAGTGGGCGTTCGGCACGACGCTGGTGATGACCGCGGTCGCGCTGGTCACGGGGGTGCTGTGATGCGCATCGGCAGCGGAGCCGGGTTCGCCGGCGACCGGATCGGACCGGCGGTGGACCTCGCGGCGCGGGCCGGCCTGGACGACCTGGTCCTGGAATGCCTGGCAGAACGCACCATCGCGCTCGGCCAGCAGCGGAAGCTGCGCGACCCGGCGGTCGGCTACGACCCGCGGTTGCGTGCGCGCTTCGAGCGGCTGCTGCCGATCGCCGGCGCGCACGGCGTGCGGGTGGTGACGAACATGGGCGCGGCGAATCCCTTGGCGGCGGGTGAGGTCACCCGTGACCTGCTGGTGGACCTGGGCGTGCGCGGCAAGATCGCAGTGGTCACCGGGGACGACGTGCTGGACCGGCTCGACCTGCGGCTTCCGGCGCTGGAGGACGGGGTCCCGCTCGCCGACCACGGCGCGGTCGTCTCCGCGAACGCCTACCTGGGCGCGGACGCGCTGCTTCCGGCGCTGGACACCGGGGCGAACGTGGTGCTGACCGGTCGGGTCGCTGATCCGTCGCTGTTCGTCGCGCCGCTGGCGCACCGGCTGGGCTGGGAGCTCGACGACTGGCCGCGGATCGCGGCGGGGACGCTCGTCGGGCACGTCCTGGAGTGCGCGGGGCAGGTGACCGGCGGCTACTTCGCCGACCCCGGGGTGAAGGACGTGCCGGACCTGGCGGAGCTGGGGTTCCCGTTCGCGGAAGTGGCATCGGACGGCACTGCGACCATCGGCAAGCTCGCGGGCACCGGAGGCGTCGTCTCCACGGCGACGGTGCGCGAGCAGCTGCTCTACGAGGTGACCGACCCGACCGGCTACCGCACTCCCGACGTGGTGCTGGACTTCCGCCCGGTGCGCGCGGAGCAGACCGGCGCCGACCGGGTCCGCATCAGCGGCGCCGCCGGTCAGGCCCGCCCGGCCGAGTTGAAGGTGAGCGTCGGCTACCGCGCCGGGTACCGAGCGGAGTGCGGCATCAGCTATGCGGGGCCGAACGCCGCCGGCCGGGCGCGGTTGGCAGCGGATGTGGTCACCACCAGGCTGCGCGGCACCGGACTGCGCATCAGAGCGGAAGTCCTCGGCGCGCTCGAGGACTCAGGCGAGCCGACGGATGAGTGCCGCCTGCGGGTGGCGGCGATGGCACCGGATCCGACGGCGGCCGACGTCGTGTGCCACGAGGTCGAAGCGCTCTACACGAACGGGCCGGCGGGCGGCGGCGGTGTTCGCGCCGAGGTCCGCGAGGTGATCGGCATCGTGTCGGCGCTCATTCCCCGGTCGGACGTCGAGACGCGGGTGACGGTGCTGGAGGCCGACGATGCTGCTGCATGAAATCGCCCATTGCCGGGCCGGCGACAAGGGGGACACCTCGACGCTGTCGCTGTTCCCCTATCGCGACGACGACTTCCTCCTCTTGGTCCGGGAGGTCACGGCGGAACGGGTCCGAGAACACCTCGCCGGTCACATCCGGGGCGAGGTGCTGCGCTACGAACTCCCGAACCTGTGCGGGCTGCAGTTCACCTGCCGTCAAGCGCTCGACGGCGGGGTGACTACATCGCTGGCCCTCGACACCCACGGAAAGTCCCTGAGTTCCCGTCTCCTGTCGCTGGTCCTCTGAGAAGGCGCATGGAGAGTGGCGACAAGCCTGTTTTCGCAGACGAACGGCCTGTTGATGAGCCTCCAAGGCGTTTAAAGGGGGGTGGTTGCAAGGGGTGTTTCGGGGGTGTGTAAATTTATCCAAGTCAGCGCGACACGGGCCGGGAAAACCGGGCCGAGCCTGACGCGGGGTCGCGAACCAAGCTCCCACGACTGAGTGGTAGAGTGGGCGAGCCCGAAAGGCAAGACTTGATAAAGCGAAACGCTTACGCGTGTTGATAACTGAAGAGCCAAGTGGTCCCGAAAGATAACGAATTGGGTCGGTTGAGAAAGCGAACCCCCCCGGTTTGACACGGGAAAACACGATGCTCTACAGTGGTAAACACGAAAGCGAAAACGAGGAAATGCTCCCCGGAGCTGCGGTCCTGATAAGGGGTCGGGGTGATGGTGTGGGTGTGTTCTTTGAGAACTCAACAGCGGACTGTTTTGGTTAGTGT